>JAUIMA010000383.1 GCA_030432675.1 Candidatus Hydrogenedentota bacterium
AATGCACCAGGACATCGATGTAGCGTCCGTCGGTGTGTTCGTAGAAGGCATTGTCCTGATGGAGCGGAAAGGGATGCCCCGTCTGGGGCGGTTTCATATGGAGGGTGGTGTGGTGCAGCTCCACATTGGGTCCCAGCAGATCGCCCAGGGATGCGGTAAGTCGTGGGCTCACCATGGCGCGGGTCCAGGCCTCGGAATAGAAATGAAGATCATGGAGGTGGGTCAATTTGGACTTTTCTGACGTAGCCGCATCCATGTAGGCATCACGCCAAGGCCCGGTCCACCCCATATCGGTTTGGGCCCAATCATTCAGGAGCGTCTCCAGTTGGCCATCCATCTCGGCCATCTCGTCGGGGCTGAAGACCTGGGGTATATGGAGGAATCCCTGTTCCTGATAGGCCTGGCATTGCGCTTCGCTCAGCATAATTTCGGATGCTCCTTGTCTTTCCCATGGGGCCTGAGCCAAAAATCGGGTGTGATAATTCCGACCGGGCCCTGCGGGTATGTTATAGTACCCCTTCATTTCTTCCAGCGCATTGAATTCTAGCACGACCAACTGGCGACTACAACGCTTGGAAAAGGAGCCTGTTATGGCAGAATCCACTCCTCAAAACTACGATAATCACGTCATGATTCCCAAGTCTTTTCTGGTGGTGGTTGTGGTATTTCTGGTGGCGGCAATTCTGGCGACAGTCGGACTGGTAAAGACGGGCACCGTATTGGGCACCTGCTGCATCGGCACGGCGGTACTGCTGAACGCCTTTGCGGCAATCTTTGGCCTGTTCATCCTCCGGGGCTATGCCGTAAAACTGCAGGACCGGATTATTCGCACGGAAATGCGGTTGCGTATGGCGGCCATTCTGCCGGAAGAACTGGGCACTGCCGCAAAAAATCTGACCACGAAACAACTGATAGGCCTGCGCTTTGCATCAGACGAGGAATTACCCGACCTGACCCGCAAAGTACTCGATGAAAAGATTGAGAAGGTCGACGCCATTAAAAAGCTGGTTCAACACTGGCAGCCCGACTACGAGCGGGTATAAGAGAACACGACCTCATGAGCCCGAATAACGCCCGCCGCAAGCCCAAGAAATTTACCGGGCAACCCTCCCCAAGTCGCGATTTGGTATTTTCCACCAAGTGGCACAATCTCGTGGAATTTCACGATGAACGGGGCAAGCCCTATCGGCGATTTTACAAACTGGAAACCCTGACCAGTGCCATCGACAAGTTGGTGCGGGAACAGGACCGTTTCCTGGTGCCTACGATTCAGAAAGTCCTGGATAGCAACAGTCGCCTGACCAGCATTGTCTTCGAATTGGTCGAAGAGGACGCGCTCCGCTACATCTTTCAGGTGCGGGCCACCAATGCCCAGAAAAAACGGGCCAATGTGCGTCTGGTCATCGCGAAGAATCAGGAAGAGGCGACCCGTCGCCTGACGACTGAATTCAAGCATCTCACAGCACTCTACAAGCAGATTCCCGATGGCATGGTGCAACCCCTGCGCTCGGGCGCGTTGTTTCTTCCTGACCGCTATCGCCGGGATGAACACCACCGGGACATCGGCGCCTATATTACCTCTGCGCCCGCCCGATTCGAGCGTCTGGGTATTCACCGGAACACCCAATACATGTCCCTCGGGGATGCGCCCCATACGTTCTCAAAGAAGGAGACCGAGGCCCTCAAGCAGGCGATGGTCACCCTCATCGCCTCGGCCTTTAATCCTGTTACGCGCGATGGTCTGGACACCCACCAGATTGACCCCTCCACCTTTCAGGTGACCCGGCCCACTCGGGGATTGCCCAAGATCAAGGTGTTTAACTGCGTCCACATGCAGACCAAGCTGAGCCCTCCCCGTCTATTGGGCTTCCTCCTCACCGACACGTGGGAAAGCCGGGGCGTGCGGAGCCTGATTGCGCCCGATGACCCCCGCCACTTTTTCAAGGCATTGGTGGAGGCTGTGGGTAAAGAGACGGCGAAGGAGTGGGTGGCCCGTTTCGCCCCCTTGGCAGCGGCGGATAAAGTCAAAGCCCCGAAAGATGGTTACGTGCCGGAACTCGCAGAAATCGCGGCCGAGTAGGCCCTTGCGTTGAAGCCGGTGAACGGGGGTGCTACCATCACCGCCATGGCTACCACCCCAAGCACACACGCCGACCGGGGGGCCCTGTTGCAGGTGCCCCGCGATCTCCTTGCCTCCCGCGAACTCCTGCTGGACCTCGTCCGCAAGGATTTGCGGGTGCGCTATCGCTACGCGGCACTGGGCTTTCTGTGGGCGCTGCTGGAACCCCTCGCCTATATGATCGTGCTCACCTTTATTTTTGAGCGTGTGTTGACTCCCACCGATGGGGTGCCCATGTTTGGTGAGGGCATTCCCTTTGCTTCGGGCCTCTTGTGTGGGCTGGTCTTCTGGCAGTTCTCGACCCAGAGCATTGGCGCTGCCACGGCTTCGCTGGTAGAGAATCAACACCTCGTCAAAAAGGTGGCCTTCACCCGGGAAGTCATTCCCCTGGCCGCCATGGGCTATCCCACCTTTTCGCTCCTTATCGGACTGGTGGTCTTGCTGGTGGTACACCGGGTACTGGGTGGACAGGTCGGCTCAAGTGCACTGTGGATGGCACCACTCTTTCTCATTCAATTGGGTATCACGGCAGGCCTGGGACTGCTCACATCCGCCTTGAACGTGCGCTATCGGGATGTGGGCTATATGGTCACCGTGGCGCTGCTCCTGGGCTTTTACGCCTCCCCCGTCTTCTACGATTTGGACTGGGTCCTTGCGGCCACGTCCTCTGGCGACGTGCCGCGTGCTGTATCCTGGCTCTATCTGACGAATCCGATGGCAGCGCTTCTGGAGGCCTATCGGCAGGCCCTACTCGAAGGACGGCGGCCCGACACCTGGTTATTCGTCTGGCCCTCCGTGGTATCGCTGCTTGCCCTGACCGGGGGCACGGTAGTTTTTCGCCGCCAAGCCGCAACCGTGTCGGACTATCTCTAGATGGCACTGATCGAAGCAACGAATATGGCGAAACGCTACCCCGCGCTGGGCGGGAAACGGGCCCTCCTCGGCCGGGGCGGCATGGGTCGCCTGTTTCGCACCACGCCGCCCGTACCAATGGCCCTGTCCCCCCTTTCCCTGACAGTGGAAGCGGGTGAAGCCCTGGGCATCATCGGGCGGAATGGCTCGGGGAAGAGCACCCTCCTCAAACTGATTGCAGGCGTCACGGCCCCCAGTGAAGGCACCCTGAAGGTCCATGGCCGGGTGGCGAGCCTTTTGGAACTGGGTGCGGGCTTTCACCCCATGCTGACTGGCCGGGAAAACGTGTATCTCAATGCCGGACTCCTCGGCATGCGACATGCCCAGGTGCGCGCCTGTTTCGACGCCATCGTGGACTTTGCCGAGTTGGCGGAACACATCGACCGGACGGTGGACACCTACAGCAGCGGGATGTTTGTGCGGCTGGCCTTTTCGGTGGCCATCCACACGGACCCCGATGTCTTTCTGGTGGACGAAGTGCTGTCGGTGGGCGATGAAGCCTTCCAGCGGAAGTGCCGGGCGCGGATCCTCGCCTTAAAAGAGGCGGGTAAGACGATTCTTTTCGTATCCCACGACCTGGGCACGGTCCAGACCCTGTGTGACCGGGTTCTGTTGCTGGAGCAGGGAGAAGTTCTTTCGCGGGGCGATACGCAGGCCACCATCGACTACTACCTCCGCCAAATCGGCCAGGCACAGGGAATTCATCGTGTGGCCTCGGGGGACGTGGAGGCCCTGTTTAATCATGGACGACTGTCGCTCTTTCATCGGCAGCGGGAAGTGACCGCGCCGCTTGGGCTGAAGGTCCAGTTTTTCAGTATGGGCAGTTACCATGAATCCACGTCGGCCGAATGGACACTGGAAAGTCCGGGGGAGACGGAATTCACCGCCGTGGGCACCTTCCCCCGTCTTCCCGTGCGACTCTATCTCACGGTCTCCCTGGTGGAAGGTCGGCTATGTCTGTCGGCCGCCTGGGAAAACACCCAGCCCCTGGACCTCAGCTACGTGGCCCTTCAGTGTTTTCTTCGCAGCGCCTACACGACGTGGTATGCGGGAACCCAAAGGGGCGCGTTCCCACCCATCGCGCCCCAGGATCATCAGTGGAGCACGGTGGCCACGGTGCCTCGAAACACGGCGTCGTGTGCGGTGCAGGCTTCTGCGGATGGAGCGCTACCTCCGCTGCTCCTCGAAATTAGCGACGCCGACGAATGCGCCCGCTTTCAACTGGACAACACGGACTACATGGCCCAGGCCCGTATCGTGCACCTGACCGAGGCCATCCCCACGGGAGCCGTCCCCCTTCCCCCCGGGCGGCGCACCCTGGGCACGCTGGTGCTGGATCCCACCTGCGATGACGCGGCACTACGTCAGGTGCAGCGAGCGCAGGAAGCGGCGGAACGCATCGAAAGTGGCCCTCTCATGGCCCAATATCGCGGCGGTGCGCTGGCCCTGAGCGCCCACGAGCAACTCCTCACCGACGCCCTCCATCTCCATGCCCAATTGCGCTGTGGGGCGCTCTGGATGCTGGGAACGGATTTCACGTGGGATGTGACGCGAGAAACGGATGACACCCTCGTAATTACCGGTCGAAGCGCCCGACTCGCCGGTTCGTTATGTTGGGAGGTGACGGCTGCCACGCCCCACCATCTGGGCCTTGTGCTTACGCTGCACAATGAGGAGCGGCTATCACTGAGCGAATACAACCTTTCTTTGTGTCTGGAAGCAGGCTACAACGCGTGGCAGAGCGCTGAAGCGTCTGGTGTCTTTGGTGACGCCGGGGCGCTGGGCACGGGCTGGACCCATTTGAACCCCACCTACGAGGCGGGCCCGTACATTTCGGCCACCGGCCCCGAACGCCCCAAGATTACGCTGCACGCCGACGAGTCGCTCGGCACGGTCTTCCCCACGGCCATTCGCACCGACACGGCGCAGGATGGTCGGGTAGTACAACTGCTCTGCAGTTCGGGACGGGCGGGTGCCTTCGCGCTGGAGCCCGGTGCCCATGTATTGTTTTCCGGAAGGCTTTGGACGGAGGACCCCACGTCCTCGTGAGCGAAGCGCAACCGGAAATAGCGGTATCCATTGTCATTCCGGCCTACAACCAGGCGGACTTACTGCTGCGCCTGCTGGATTCCCTGTCCACCATGACAGCCCCCCCGTCCTGGGAGGTTATCGTGGTGGATGATGCCTCGACAGACGACACCGTGGCGAAGACCGAGGCCTGGTTCAAAACCCATCCCGCGATCACAGGGCACTGCATTCGCCAACACCCCAACCAGGGGCCGGGAGCCGCGCGTAATCGGGGCCTGGCGGCCGCCTCCGGTGCGCTGGTGGCTTTCACCGACACGGACTGCGTGGTAAGGCCCGGCTGGCTCGCCGCCCTGTGTGCCCCACTCTTGGATAGTCCGGAATTTGTGGGGGTAGGCGGCCGCGTGGAGGCACTCCGCGACGACGATTGTTTCTCGCGGTATAACACCCTCAATAACACCCTGCAGCCCATCACCTCTCCCGACTACGCCATCCCCTACCTGGTCACCTGTAATTGCGCGTACCGGCGCGAGGCACTGCTGGCGGTGGGTGGCTTCCCTACCGACATTCCCCGGCCGGGTGGCGAAGACGTGGCCGCGAGCATTGCCCTCTACAAACAGGGACTGCGTTTTGCTTTCGCACCCGATGCGGTCATCGCCCACGATTACCGAGACACCTGGCGGCGTTTCGCCCGCACGTGGCGGAACTATGGATTCGGCTGTGGACTGATTGCCCATCGGATGCTGACGCCGGAAGAATTAACGCCGGAATGGGGAAAGTGGGACGGAGAAAATTATTGGGGCGTCTACGCCATCCGACCGACCGTTACGGGGGTGCGCTCCTTCTTTAAAGATATGCGTTGGCATGGGCGACGTTGTCGCGATGCGGGGATTGGGGTCACCGATTGGCCAACGCTGATGATGCTGCGGGCCGTAGACCGGTTGTGCTACCTGCGCGGTTGGAAGGCGGGCGTGCGACAAGCCAGGCGCAGTGAGACGCTGTGAACGGTAAAAGTGAGCTTGGTGGCTCCTCCCGCTCGGTGTTCTACGAAACGTGTCGAAGCTCATCTTGGGCTACGCCCCTTCAATGTGGCCCACCTCCGCAAACGCCAATCATCTTACGACATTGGGATTGAAGACCCGGGGGATTGGCCACCCTTTTCCACCTACCATGCGTCTCGGGTAATCATAGGAAAATCATCCGTTCGGAATGGCGCTGCCGGTAGATGGGGCATGTCGTAGGCCGCTCCGATGAATCCCCCCATATTGTAGAGATTGCAGGCAGGGTTGTCGGCCCAACCGTAGCGGACCGCGACGGGCTTTTTCACCTGGGGGCTGGACACCACGACTTTCTTGCCGTCTATGACCGCA
>JAUIMA010000384.1 GCA_030432675.1 Candidatus Hydrogenedentota bacterium
CCGTTAGAAGTGCTTATACTCTTTATATGTTGTGACGTACTCCCACAAATGGGGGGACGGAGTCTATCGACGTGGGTGCAGCGTATCTGAGATGCCCGATTTCGGGTCTCATCGCTGCAAGGCCAACGAGGAGATTGTCGCTGATGCCGACATATGCCTATACAGCGCGTGCGCAAAACGGTACCAAGAAGCAGGGGACCCTTACCGCCAATACGCGTCAGGCGGCTACCCAGATGCTGCAGCAAAAGGGGCTCGTCGCCGACAAATTGACCGAAAAAGGTGGTGGCCTGAGCTTTGGTGGTAGTGCGGCGAAACTGAACAAGCGGGTAAAAACAGCCGAACTGTTGGTATTCACCCGGCAGCTTTCCACGATTGTAAGTGCCGGCCTGCCGCTCCTTCAGGGGCTCGACATTCTCGCCGATCAAACGGATGACCCCAACTTTGGTGCCGTGATTGATGCCATTGCCCAGGAAGTGGAATCGGGCGAAACGTTCTCTGATGCCCTGAAGAAGTTCCCCAAGGCCTTCCCGGATCTATATGTCAGTATGGTGCGTTCCGGTGAAGCCAGTGGTGACCTCGACGGCGTGCTGCTCCAGCTGGCCGACTACCTGGAAGCCTCGGAAGAGTTGAAGCGCCGGATTAAGTCGGCGATGACCTACCCGGTGGTCGCCTTCGGCATGATTATTCTCATCGCGGGCGGATTGATCGTCTTTGTGGTGCCCCAGTTTGCCGAAATCTTTGGTAGTTTCGGGCGGGATCTGCCGGCTCCGACCCAGATTCTTATCATGGTCAGTAACTTTCTTCGCTCCTGGTATGCTATCCCGACCATGATTGTCGTCGGCGTGGTGGTGTTTTTTGCGGTGCGCATGTATGGTGCCACGGAAACGGGCAAATACAACCTCGACAAAATGCGCCTGCGCATGCCGATTTTTGGCAACCTGTTGCGTAAGGTGGCCATCAGCCGCTTTACCCGCACCCTCAGCACCCTGACCCGGAGTGGCGTCGCCATTCTGCAGGCGCTGGAAATCACCGAGCGTACCGCGGGTAATGAAGTGTTCGCCAAGGCCGTCCGTGAGGCTGCGGACAGCGTGCGTAATGGCGATACGCTGGCCGACCCGCTCATGCGTAGTGAAGTGTTCCCGGCGATGGTTACCCGCATGATTGGTGTGGGGGAGAAGACGGGTGCGTTGGAGATCATGTTGGCAAAGATCGCCGACTTCTATGACGCGGAAGTGAAGGCCATGGTGGACAGTCTGACCAGTCTCATCGAGCCCATTCTCATCGGAATGATGGGTGTGGTCGTTGGCGGTATCGTTATAGCCCTGTTCATGCCTATCCTTCAGCTTTCCTCGCTGGTCAGCTAAGAAGCGACAATTTAGCATTTATTACACCTCGCCGACCCACTCTGGGTCGGCTTTTTTTGTGCCTGCTCCCCTGGGCAGCCGACTCCCGTCAATGGGTCCGCCAAAACACGTGAAATTACCACGTTCAGACAAAACCGAGGAGGCGTCGTCGCAGTCAAATTAGCACGTTTTTACAGGTAAGGAGATAGACGACATGAAATCGCGTTCGCTGATTGTCAGCACGTTATTTGCCTTCGTGGCGACTCTGGCGCATGCCGGGGTGAAAGAGGGGCTCGCCGATTCGGAAGAAAGCACGGTGGAGAATTTTCGCCTGATAGACCACACCGGTCGCTCTATTGAGTTGTATCGATCGGCAGAAGCGCCTGCGGTGGTCCTCTACACCCATGGTGTTGGATGTCCGGTGGTTCGGCGCAGCATCCCCGAGTTGAACCGACTTCGGGAAAAATATGGGGCCGAGGGCGTGGTGTTTTATATGCTCAACGCCAACAGTCAGGATACCCGGGCGGATCTGGCAGAAGAGGCGGAGGAGTACGGGATAACCTTCCCCTTGCTTAAGGATCCGACCCAGCGTATAGTCCATGCCTTGGGCAGCACACGCACGGCCGAAGCCCTGGTGCTGGATCCGCAGGCGGACTGGAAGGTGCTCTATCGCGGTCCCGTTGATGACCGTTTTGACTATGGAACTCAGAAAGAGGAAGCCAGCCATCGTTGGCTCGAAGACGTATTACAGGCGAAAGTTTCCGGTAAGCCCGTGGTGCCCCATCGCGAGGAGACTAAAGGGTGTCTAATCGGCTATGCGGAAGAGAAGCCCCTTTCCTATTCGAAAGACGTGGCACCGATTCTCGCGTCCAATTGTGTGACCTGCCATCGGAAGGGGGGCATCGGACCATTTGCCATGACGAATTACAAGAAGGTAAAAGGTTGGTCCGATATGATACGGGAAACACTCCGTACCAAGCGCATGCCGCCGTGGCATGCCGACCCGGCCCACAATTCCTTCCACAATTCTATTGATATTACATCCGATGAGCGGCGTATCCTCCTTACGTGGATTGAGCAGGGTGCGAAGCAGGATGAAGGGGCCTCCGATCCCCTTGCAGAACTCGCGTTAGAGGATCTGTCGGAGTGGACCTTAGGGACGCCAGACCATATCGTCCAGATTCCCGAAGCCCAGCACTTGCCTGCAGAGGGCATCTTTGACTACCGCTATATTACCGTTCCATCGGGATTGACCGAAGACAAATGGATGACTGGAGTAGAGGTCTTACCGACGGCGATGGAAGTGGTGCATCACGCCCTCATCTTCATCATGTATCCGCCCCAGTATCGTCACCTCGAGCCTGACGCCAAGGGGGGACTCAACGGCTTTTTTGCAAGCTACCTTCCCAGCGGAAATCTCCAGCCTTTTCCGAAGGGTACGGCCCAGTTTGTACCGGCGGGCTCCGCTTTTGTATTCCAGATGCACTACAATGCGACGGGCAAACCAGAAGTCGATCAGACGCGCATGGGACTGCATTTTAGGGACGGTCCCCCGGAGCACGTGTTTCACATCAAGGGTGCGGCGGAGACGGATTTTGAGATTCCGCCCGGCGCAAGAGACTTTGCGACCCGCGCTACGTACCGCTTCCGGGAGGATGCCACGGTGTACGGCCTTTCACCCCATATGCACTATCGGGGAAGTCGTTTTTCCTTTGAGGCGCGGTATCCAGATGAGTCGAAAGAGACCCTGCTTTCCGTACCGTGGTATGAGTTCGACTGGCAGCCCATGTACTTCTTCGATTCACCGGTAAAGGTTGCCGGGGGGACCCGCATTGTGTGCGAGGGGGCCTTCGATAATTCGACGCTCAATCCCCGGAATCCGGACCCGACCAAAGCCGTCCACTTCGGAGAACAGACACACGAAGAAATGTTCATCGGCTATGTGAGCTACAGCCAGCCTTACCGGGCGGAAGATTTTCAGGCCGCAGAATTGAATCCTGATCAGTGGCCGGGCTTTGGAAAGACGCTGACGGAGGAATATCTTACGGGAACCACGTGGTCCTTGGGTGATCGATTCCAGCTTCGCTTTGAGGCCGATGGCAAGTTGGTCATCGGTGACCGCTTTCAAGGAACCTGGCGGTTTGACGGCGATACCGTGCATGTGGAAACACCCCGTCGGAACTTTGAATTGAAGGTGGTAGGTGACGCGCTGACGGTGCGTGGGCGGCCCTTGATGCGGGTTCCGGGACCCGCGAAGTCACCCACTGACCCCGCTTGACGATAAGAAAAACGGGGGCGTTGTAGCTTGCAACGCCCCCGTTTAAATTTACCTTACTTGTATTGCTTCCGCTTGGTCGTGGCGGGGATGTTGAGCGCTTCCCGATACTTGGTTACGGTGCGCCGCGCCACATTGGTGCCCTCCTTCTTCAGGAGGTCTGCGATCTTCTGATCGCTCAGGGGCTTGTAGGGGTCTTCTTCTTCCACGATCTTCTGAATACGGAACTGGACACTTTTCGAGGACTGGTTGTCGCCCGAATCGGTCGTGACGCCCGACGAAAAGAAATACTTCAGCTCGAAGAGGCCTTGGGGCGTCTGAATATACTTGCCCCGGGTCGTGCGCGCTACGGTGGACTCGTGGACGCCGATCTCATCCGCAATGACCTGGAGCGTGAGCGGCTTCATATATTCCACGCCCTTTTCCAGGAACTCCCGTTGCACGTTGACGATAGCCTGCGAAACTTTCAGAATGGTCTCCTGGCGCTGTTCAATGTTGCGCTGAAGCCATTTCGCTGCCTCGATTTTACTTCGTACGTAGTCCTTGTCGTCCTTGGTCAGGCCCGATTTTTTTACCACTTTGTGGTAGTCGGAATTGATGTTGAGATCGGGCAGTCGCTCGTCGGCGAGTCGGACGATATATTCTCCCTCTACTTTCTCGACGACTACTTCGGCGGCGATATAGAGGGGCGGCTCTGAGCTGTACAGATGTCCCGGCCACGGGTTGAGGGTGGCCAGGAGTTTCTTGAGATTCTCCACATCTTCCGGGGAGATTTTCATAGCTTTGGCGATTTTGGGAATCTGACGATTCTTCAGATCATCGAGGTGTTCACTTACCAATACGACGAGCTGGTCATTGTCGGGAAACTCAGCCTGTATTTGCAGAAGGAGACACTCGACCACGTCATGGGCACCGACACCTGTCGGCTCGAAACGCTGGATCTTGTGGAGGATACGGTCTACATCCTGCTCGGGTACCGACAACTCTTCGGCGATCTCCGCTTCATTTCCAATGAAATAGCCGCGGGGGTCAATATCACCGATGATGATGCGCTCACCAATGAGATATTCCTGATCCGTCTTGGTCATGATCGCCAATTGAGACAGGAGGTGGGCGCGGAGCGAGGTTTCCTGGGTGATTGAATCCTCGTAGAATTGACGCCGGGCGTGAAGATCCGCATTGTGGCTGAGGTCCCGGCCTTCCTTATGGCGGATGTCCCATTTGTCATTGTGGGCATCCAGATCGAAGGGCTCGTCAAAGCCATCCTCACTATTGTTGGAAGCGGGCGCCTCTTTGGTGGGGACCTGTTCGGTTGCTTTTTGCTTCTGCTCCAGGAATGGATTGGCCTCCAATTCCTGTTGCACGAATTGCTCTAGCTCTACCCCGTTCAACTGCAGAATGTGCAGCGCTTGCTGCATTTTCTGCGTGAGAATCAGCTGTTGGCGCTGGGTCTGAACCAGCCTGTGTTCCATGTGCATCATCGTTGAGTGCTATCCTTCTAAGCAAAACACATGCCATTATATCACCGTCGGGCGGAACAGTCAATTGATGACGCGAGCCGAGACTGCTATACTTTCTTACAGGGTAAGCAGTTAGCCCGATTAAGGATACCCCGTTCCGTGCTTCAATTCAGCCTCCTTGGTAGTGGCAGCAGTGGCAATGCCATTCTCCTTCAATCTGCTGGCACCAAGATATTAATAGACAACGGCCTTAGTTTTAAGCAGCTCTCTTTGCGTGCCGCCGCCGTTGGGGTCGCCCTGGAGGACCTGGCCGGTGTTATCGTGACCCATGAGCATGGTGATCACGTGCAGGGTCTGGGCGTACTCACCCGCAAAATGCCGGTCCCCGTGTATATGACCCGGGGCACCTTTGAAAACCTGTCTCCCAACCTCGGGGTGTTGCCGGAAGTCGTTTTTTTTGAGGCGGGCGACCACTTTCAGCTGGGGGATATGCTCATTCGGAGTTTCAGCGTATCCCACGATGCGGCTGACCCGGTGGGATTCACAATTCGCGCCAACGGTGCCCAATTTGGCCTGGCCACCGATCTGGGGCATGTCTCCCATCTCGTGCGCAACCGATTGGCGGGGTCGCACGCTCTGGTGATCGAGGCCAATCATTGCCCAGAGATGCTACGAAATGGCGTTTATCCGCCGAAGATTCAGCAGCGCATTCGAGGGCGACATGGCCATCTCTCTAATGAAGATATGTGTTCGCTATTGCACGCGTTGTTGCATGAAGCCTTGCAACACGTAATTCTTGTGCACATCAGCGAAAACAACAATTCTGTGTCCCTGGTAGAAGAGCGGGTGCGGGGGGTGCTGAAGGCCCATCGTGCGGCCATGTTTCTGGCCACCCAGGATGCGCCCACGCCCCTTTTCGAGGTGCGAAGCCCATGACGCATCTGGAGTTCCTTCGCGATAAGAATACCGCACGATTACTTGAACGCGCATCGGTGGCGGCGGGTACCCCGCTCAGTATTCACTATGTGAAACGTAATCAGGAAGGCCCCCGGGTCTGTGGATGGGGTCAGTGTGCGGCATGCGCAGTCGTATCGGAAAGTCCAGAAGGCACCCGGGCCTGTCGCCTGTCGCGAACAACGGCGTCTTCCATGGCTATCCAGCAGCAACGTCCTATCTCGTACTTGTGCCACCTGGGATTCGCCTGTGTTGCGATGGCCCCCTTTGAGGATGAAGGGTATGTGGTGACCCTGGGCCCATTTTGCCCCATGGAGGAGCAGCGCTCTCTGCGGGAAGATGTAGAGGCGGGTTTTGGGGCCCTTTC
>JAUIMA010000004.1 GCA_030432675.1 Candidatus Hydrogenedentota bacterium
ACAAACCACAATTGAACACGACACACCGCGTGGCCAACAACGGCACCACGCGGCAAGCACGACAAATAAGACAGTCGGGGCTGTCCCCCTCTTCATCACGTAGAGCGGCAGTCTCCGGAAAGGAAAAGCCATGGTTTCCTGTACCGAATTTATCTGGTGTTACAGCGAGATGTTCCGCTTTCTCGAAGAGAAAGACGGCGAAGAAAAAGTCATCGAATTCTGGAAAGGCATCTCCGACAATTTTCTCGGCAACCTGCGCGAGTACATCGAGAAAGATGGCCTCGAAGGGATGCACAAATACTGGACCCACACTCTCACCGAAGAGGGGGGCCGTCACCACCTCTCCCTCTATGACGATATGTTTATCATTGACATGCAGGACTGCCCCTCGGCGCGCCTCGTCCACCAATCGGGCCGCATCGAGCCCTATGATAAATACTGCGACCACTGTGGCCACCTCTACCCGCCCATCATCAAGGAATACGGTTACGAAGTAGACTACGATGTCATCAGTTGTGAAAAAGGCCGCTGCCGATTGACCGTCACCAAGCCCGAAGGCGTGGAAAAGTGAATTGAAAACGCGCAGGAGTCCAACGACGAGGAAGTTTCATGGGACGTATGCGGCTTATGAGTCGTATGCGCCTGCGGGACAAGCCCATCCATAGCATAAGACCCATCTGACCCATACGACCCATTGAGGGAATTACATTGCGCACCATCACCCTGACCGACGATGACCGCTCGATATACCACACCGAGATCGCGCCCTGGCTCCCCACGCGCCTCTTCGATGCCCACACCCACCTGCTCTTCAACGACTGTCACCCCCGACTGGCGGAAACCATGCCCCTCGCCAATGACCCGCTCCTCGACAACGTCGACCTGCCGTGGCTGCGCGCCTGGTGGAAGGCGCTCCTCCCCGACAGCGAAGTCCGGGGCATGGTCATGGGCTTCCCCACGGTCGACGTCATGATGCCCGAGGAAAACCGGCTCGTTGCGGGCCAATGCCGCCCCGAAGCCCTCCCCTTTGCCTGGCTGGTGAAGCCCTCCGATGATCTTTCCCAACTCGAAGCCGACATTCAGGAATTCAAACCGGCCGTACTCAAACCCTACATGTGTTTCGTCGAAGGCAAACCCATGAACGACGCCAACGTGACCGACCTCATCCCCGAGGGACAGCTCGCGCTGGCGGATAAGTATGGCCTGGCCGTCATGCTCCACGTGGCCAAGCCCCAGGGCATGGGCGATGCCGACAACCTCGCGGACATCAACCGCCTCGCCGCGCAATACCCCCAGTGCCAGTTCATCCTGGCCCACTGCGGCCGCTGCTTCATCACCCCCAACGCCGAGCGCATGGTCGAGACCCTCCACCGGGCCGACAACATCTGGATGGATACTTCGGCCGTCTGCGATGCAGGCGTCTTCCTCACCGTGCTCAAACACTATGACCGAAAAAAGATCCTCTTCGGAACCGACCTCGTCACCGCCGTGGCCTTCCGCGGCAACTACGTCCGCATGGGGCTGAGCTGGCATGTCTGCACCGACGAAATGGTTTCCCGCCAGGGCGGCACCGCGCACCGGAGCACCTTCGCAGCCTATGAAGGTCTCGCCGCACTGTGTTTCGCCCTACGCTTCCTCGAGGTCCCCGAAGAAGAACGCAACGACATCTTTTACCGCAATGGCGAAGGCCTCTTTCAACGATTTCTGGAGCCCAACACCCCATGAGCCTTGTACCCAACCCCGATAACATCCGTCTCGCCATGCTCGGCATGGTCGACGGCAACGGACACCCCTACAGCTGGTCGGCCATCATCAATGGCCGCTACGACGCCGACGTCATGGCCGAGTGCGGGTACCCCGTCATCCCCCAATACCTCGGTGCCGCGCCCAAAGGGGCCCTCGGCATCCCCGGTGCAGAAGTCACCCACATCTGGTGTGATGACCCCGTCGATACCGACAAGGTCGCCCGCGCCGCCCTTATCCCCAATCAGGTCTCAACGGCCGAAGATGTCATCGGCCACGTGGACGCCGTCATCGTCGCCACGGACCGGGGCTATGAACACGTGGACCGCTGTCGCCCCTTCATCGAGGCGGGCTTGCCCATCTTCATCGACAAACCCATGACGGACAACGCCACGGACCTGAAGCAGTTCATCGCGTGGCACGAAGCCGGTAAGCCCTTCATGTCCACGAGCGCCCTGGGCTACAGCAAAGAGTTCCGCGCCCTCGACACCCAGCTTGATACCGTGGGCGAGCCCCGTCTCATCACCATCACCATGGCCAAGACCTGGGAACGCTACGGCATCCACGCCCTCGAAGCCATCTACCCCATGCTGGCCGCCGGGGGCTACACCACCATCTCCCACCGTGGCACCGAGGCCCGCAATCACATGCACCTGACCCATGAATCCGGCGTCGATGTCATGCTCCACGTAATCGACGATCTCTATGGGGCCTTCGGCCACGTGAGTGTCTTCGGCACCAAGGGCAGCCTCACCGCCAAATTCGAAGACACCTTTTACGCCTTTAAGACCCAACTCGAAGGCTACGTCGATTACCTGCGCACCGGAAATTCCCCCGTGCCCTTTTCGGAAACCGTCGAATTGATGAACATCATCATCGCCGGACTGGAAAGTCGGGCGGCAGGTGGTATTGTGGTGGACATTGTGAACTAGGTGGACATAATCCCTTGTTTACGCCGTCCACCTCGTCCACTAAGTCCACACTGTCCACACCATCCCAATTCCCCTCCTCGGAGGGGCCAGGGGTGGGTTAATGACCGATAGCGTTCCCGACCCAACACTACCAAACCCCTACCAAAGGAAAATCCCATGTCCCTCAAAATGCGGCCCAGCCGTCTGCTGCGCAAACTCCGCGCCGGACAAATCGCCCATAGCGTCAAACTGAACTTCACCGACCCCCGTGCCGCCGAAATTGCGGGACAGTGCGGTGCCGATGCCGTGTGGCTCGACCTCGAGCACGTCCCCAACACCCTCCACGATGTGGAAAACCAAATCCGCGCCGCCAAGATTTACGACTGCGATTCCATCGTGCGCGTAGAGCGCGGCAGCTACAGCGACCTCATCCGGCCCCTAGAGATGGATGCCACCGCCCTCATGGTGCCCCACGTCATGAGCGAAGCCGACGCGAAAGAAATTGCCTGGCGCACCCGCTTCCACCCCATTGGCCGACGTCCCCTCGATGGCGGCAACGCCGATGGCGCCTATTGCGGTATCCCCACGTTGGAATACCTCGAGCAGGCCAATCGGGAACGGATGATCATCGTCCAGATCGAAGACCCCGAGGCCATGGACGAACTCGAAGGCATCTCCGCCGTCGAAGGCATCGACATGATCTTCTTCGGCCCCGGCGACTTCAGCCACGCCATCGGCGACCCCGGCAACCTCAACCACCCCGAAGTGCAGGCAGCCTACAAGCGCGTCGCTGAGGTGGCCCTGAAACACGGCAAGTTCGCCGGCACCGTGGGACCCGCCGCCATGCTCCCCTCCTTCGTGGAAATGGGCTACCGTTACTTCAACACCGGCGCCGACGTCACCGCCGTCGCCGCCAGCTTCAAAGACGCCGTGGCCCTGGCGGAGAATCTGACTATCTAGTGGTGTGAATTAGAATTTCGGACATTTAAGTTTGCTTGAGCCTGTGGGGATATTGGGAATGAATTCCCCTCCTGGGAGGGGTTAGGGGTGGGTTTCGTCTTCTTTCGGGTATTGACCCACCCCCGGCCCCTCCAAGGAGGGGAGTAGTCCTCAGTTAATTAGGTATTTCAAGTTGCCGTAATAATGGCCCATCTGCTTGAATCAAACCACTAGCAGGCTGGCCCTCAAAGAAATACGTTGGAAAAAGTCTGGAGCTGTTTATGGTACTCAATCCATTTGATGTCAGGCGTGCCGCGCGATCCCGAGGTACGAGGGTTCGTGCGCTTGGAATCTGCGCGTCAGCGGCTGCCGTCACGGTGCAAACCATTTCGGTGTTGCCCTGACGTCACCTTCATTCAAAGACCAACAGCCTGTCAACATACCAGCATGGGGCGAAGCCCCATGTTTCCAGACAGAATCAAATGATAGCGGGCTGTAAGCCCGCTCCAGAAATATTCACAACAACGCCTATCGGAACCCAATAGCCAACAATTCCATCAACCTTGGAGATCCCATCCATGAGCATTCTCGACACCTTTTCTCTCGACGGTAAGACCGCCCTGATCACCGGCGGCGCGGGCATCGTCGGCAAGCAGATTGTCCGTGCCCTCGTCGAGGCCGGTGCCCACACCTATGTGGCCTCCCGCAACCTGGCCTCCCTCGAAGAGCTGGCCCAGGAATTCGCCACCGAAGGTCTCATCATCCACCCCCGCCAACTCGACCAGGCCGATGAAGCTTCCATTCACGCCCTCCGCGACACGATAGTCTCCGAGCAGGGCACCCTGGAAATCCTGGTCAACAACGCCGTACTTCGCCCCATGAAAGACGGCTACCAGGATACGGCCGAGAGTTTCGACGCAAGCATGAAGGTTAATGCCACGGGCCTTTTCCTCCTGACCCGCGCCATGGGCGATGTTATGGCCGAACACGGCGATGGCTCCATCATCAACGTGGGTTCCATGATGGGGATGATTGGCCCCGAGCCCGCCAACTATGCCAACACCGACATGAGCGGCTGGTACCCCGACTACTTCTTCCACAAAGGCGGGATGATAAACTTCACCCGTTTCATCGCCAGCTACTACGGCGACAAAAACATCCGCTGCAACTGCCTCTCCCCCGGCGGCTTCCAGACCGACAACCACCCCGAAGTCTTCGTCCGTCAATACAACGAACGCACCTGCCTCGGCCGTATGGCGAACGCCTCCGACATGATGGGCAGTGTGGTCTTCCTGGCGAGCGACGCCTCCCGCTACCTCACCGGCACCAACATCCCCGTAGACGGCGGCTACACCGCAAAATAGCAACACGGGGACTGCTATGCCGGGTGCCACCCTCAAACGGAGGAGCGAAGCGGGGGAAGTTTGTGGGTGTGTTTCGACCCCGGGGACTGCACCGACATCGCAAACTCTATCCCACAAACACCAACCCCCTGGCCCACAAGTTCCCCACACAGTACGCACTACCAATCAGCCAGTCGGGGCCGTCCCCGGGGACTGCACCGACATCGCAAACTCTATCCCACAAACACCAACCCCGTGGCTCACAATTTCACCACGCAGTAAGCACGACCAATCAGCCAGTCGGGGCTGTCCCCCTCCCAAAACTCACGCCGTCGTGAGAGAGGGGAACAGCCCCGACTAAAACATGTTCTACCCATACTCACCAACCACCATCTCGCCAAGACGGGCACTACACCACCTCAAAAACAAGACGTCGGTGCAGTCCCCGGGGACTGCACCGACGTCGCAAACTCTATCCCACAAACACCAACCCCGTGGCCCACAAATTCACCACACAGTACACACGACCAATCCGCCAGTCGGGGCTGTCCCCCTCCCAAATGCACACGCAATCTTTCAAGAAGGGGACGGCCTCAAAAGAAGACTACAAGGGTGCCACCCTCAAACGGAGGAGCGCAGCGGGGGAAGTTTGTGGGTGCATTGGAGTACGTGAAAAGCCACACGGTCTTGTTAAACAGCCACCCCAAACACTCCAAGGGTGCCACCTATACAGACGTGAGGAACGAACGGCCTTAGGGGTGCGGGATCCGTGTAAGAGGGAGGCGCCCCCACACCCCGCAACAAAAAAGAAAAAAATCGACCGTGCCACGCGATCCGGCCCTGCCGGTTCGTGTGCGTGGAACCACCGTGCTCGAAGGGCCTCACCAAGAATATCGAAACGGCGCATTCCACCGAAACCCATTCCCGCCACGACAGCCCCCACCCCCATCAAAAACTAAACGTCGGTGCAGTCCCCAACCGCCTACTTCGCCGCCGTACGAACCCGCAGGTTCAGCGCTTCCCCCGGACGGAAGGCCGATTCCGGCAGTCCCCCCACCAACACGGCATAGCCATGTTGGGGCATCATGGGCGTCACCTGAAGCCGCAGGGGAAAGGCTTCGATGCTCTCCCCCACCTTCAGCACTTCGCCCTGAACCACCGTCTTGGGTTGGGTCTTGGAATGAAGTTCCACCGGATCCCCAACCGAAAAACGACGTACCGAACGCTCATCCACATAGGCCAACACCCGATTGCTCCCGGCTCCCGTAATGGTCAATACAGGATCACCCGCCAACACAGACTCCCCGGGACGGCGGGTAATGGCCGCGACCTGACCGGCCACGGGAGCCACCAGCGTCAGGCTCCGGCGACGCTCCTGCACAGCCGCCACATTGGCTTGCTGCGCGGCAATATCCGCCTGGAGGGCACGGAGCAATGCATCCACTTCCGCACCATCTACCGCCAGCAACTCCTGGCTTTCCCGCCGCTCCGCAGCCGTATTGATATTCTCTTCCGCCAGGGCGATGGCCCGCTTGTCTTTTTCAATCTTGGTTTTCAGCGCCTGATAGGTCAGCTGGGTCTGTTCATAGGCCGCATCATCGAGCAGGTGCTGTGCACGGAGGGCCTCTTCCCGTTTCATCTGCACCGCCAGCCGCTCGAGGGTCACCTTGTCGGTTTCATGCTGAATCACCCGATCCAGGTGATTGAGCCGGGCCTCTTCTTCGTTCAACCGAAAACGCCGCAAGTCATTCTGCACCGAGGCCTGTTCCAACTGCTGGGTCTGGTCGTAACGCGCCATCTCCGCATCCAACAGGGCACGCACCCGTTCCAATTCCGCTTCCGCCACGGCCATCTCCGATCGCACGAGCGTATCATCCATCACCGCCACCACCTGGCCCGCCTCTACGGGATCCAGTAAATCCACCGCCAGACTCTGCACCGTGCCATCCACCAGAGACGCCACGAAAGCCGTCTTCGACTCCACCACCCCCGGCGCATCCACATAGACCCGCTGCTGTTGGGCCAACGCAATGGCCAGTGCCACCGCCCCGACCCACACCATCAGGGGCAAATACCGCCGACGCCACAACATCAAGAGCCGCGAAAAAGGAGTCCGAATTTTTCTTTCTTCGCCACCACTCATACCTGGGCCTGTTCCTCATGCAAAACAAATGTCACGTGTGAAATTCCTTGCACCCCTTTAAGATCACCCACCATTTCATCGGCCCGCTCAGGGTCGCGCATAATCAATCGGTAGGACAGTTCCCCATGGCCACTCTCCTGAAAGCGCTGCGAAACCAGATGAATGGCACGGCAATAGCGCTCCAGCACCTGCTGCGCCGAATCCCGACGGCACGTCGAAGAATCCAGATGAATGCGCACGAAACCATCACCCATATTCAGCTGTCCGAAATCGGTCCAGTGCAGGTAAAGGAGAATCGCGCAAAATACCACCGTACCCAAAAGGGCCAGATGAACACTTCCTGTGCCTGTGGCCATGCCGATGACGAGCGCAAAAAAGATAAAGGCCGTATCCCGCGTATCTTTCAGAATATTCCGAAAGCGAATCACCGCAAGGGCCCCAATCAGCCCGAAGGCAATAACGATGTTGCTCCCGATAACCATCATGCTCATGGAAATCAGCACGGTCAACAGGACAATCGACTGCACAAAGGCACTCGAATAGGACAACCCCGAGTGGGTAAACATATAGGTCCAGGCAGCCACCTGCCCGAGGATAAAGGCCAGCAAGAGCCCCAGGAAGGCCTGCTCCAGCCCTATCTCCGTGGGCCCCGTTCCCGCCATCATGGTGGATAGTGCTTCCACTAGATAATTCCTTTCATGGCCCCGGAAACGCGAACCCCTTCATCGCGCAGGGCATCCACACAAACGACATACTTCGCAAAGGATTCACGGCGCAAATCAAAGCGCTGAATCATGTCGCCCACCCAACAGGGATAGATGTCGCTGAATTTCACTTCCATGACAATAGGAAATCCCCGCCCATCATTCCAATGGGGCGAGGCCGTCCACCCTTCGGGGTCGAAATGGGCACTTGGCAAACACGTAAGTTTCCGGTCAAAGGTAATCCGCAAGGGCTCTTCTGCCTTCCCCACAAACGCCTCACGCATATAGCTCACCACAACCCGCGGAGACGCCGCAATGCGCTCCTGTAGGTCGAAAAAACTATACAGGTTCTTCATGTCGGCATCCGGGCTGGTCAACATCTCCGGCCGGGGCATGGCACCCCGCAACAACTCGGCCACATACTCACAACGCACCACCGCCCGTTCTTTCCGCACAATCTGGTTATGACGGTGCTTCACCTCGTAGAAACAGATGTCGCTGTCTCCCCCGTAGGTGCGGATACGCAGCTTCCGACGACGCTCCTCGCCACGGACCGAACTCATATACAGGGCCAGATCCGGTGAGTCGAGATAGATACTCGTCACGGGATAGTCCTGCCCATGCTTATCGGGCGACACAAAAGGCCGTATATGGTCGCGGATCGTCTGGGCCATCAGCTCGCTGACCAGGTACTTCGCTTCGAAGCGCTGGGCAACCGCCGGGGCCGACGCGGCACCGCTCTGTCCTGAACTCGCCATGAAATCCTTCCCGTTATTCGCCGGGACTCGCCGGGGCACCCGTCCAACTGGCCGGATCGTTGCCAAAGGCCGAGGTGCTCACCCGGTGAAGCGCATCTCCCTGACCATTCGGTGTCGTCGGCCAGGGCTCGTTGGAATCGTACTTCACGTGATCCGTGCGGATGAAGAACTGGCCCTGACCCTCTTCCAATTCCGCCGGACGCGAGAGCTCCAGGCCTTCGCCATCGCTCAGACGTCCACCATAGGGTCCATAGACGCCCACACCGGAAGACACGGTGTAGAGCCCGTTAAACGTGTCGGGGTCCCGTGCCACGATCACCCGACCAAAGGCGGAAATCGTCGCACCCACGGGGAAGTTGTATTCCACCCCGTTGGTGAAGCGCCATGAGGCACCCGTTTCCGGGCCCAGCACGATGGTCGAAGCCGTCGTGTTATAGAGCTCGATGTATTCGCCGTTCTGATCATTGCTGGCGGGGTCATACATGATCTCGGTCATGATGACATCACCCAAGAGCGGCATGGCATTGGCCGCGCCGGGCGTGTTCTCGCTCATGGCCACAAACTTATCGCCGCCATCGCTCGTGACATAGATACCAAAGGCCACATCCCGCGGCGAGGCACCAAAGGACTCCTCCGTCCGGTATCCGGTCAGGGCACCATCGGCACCCGAGCTGAGATACACCGACTCACCATTGGAACTGAGGGCGAAGGGAATCAGCGCATCGGGATTGTCATTGTTTCCGAAGTGCACATCTTCATAGACCACCAGATAACCCAGGGCCGGCACGATGGTCTCCGCAGGCAACACATATTTTTGCAGCACATCGGCGTCATCACTGAGATACCAGCCGCTCACATCAATCGCCGCTTCCGACGTGTTATAAAGTTCTATCCAATCGGGGTCCGAGTCATGGGAGTGGGCCAACACTTCGTTGATGATAATGGCATCGGCCAGGGGCACGTTGCCGTCATCACCAGTGCCCGGCGTACCGCCGCTGATGCTGCTCGCCATCCAACTGGATTTTTCGCTCCACGCGGTCAGGGCATCGAGCGACGTGTCCACAATGGTCAGGGTGTGCCCCAGTCCATCGGTTACATCAAACCAGCTGTCCCGATAACGGAAGCGGTGAATTTCGTTGCCCAAGGCATCTTCGAGCACAATACGCTCACCGGCATTGTTCAGGCGGCCCGTATAGGCACCAACCACGTTTATGCCCGTGCCGTAGATGGATTCAAAGGCCGCCACATCGGCGACGACCACCGCATAGGCACCGGCCTCGAGCGTCATGCTCGGGAAGCTAAACGCCACCCCATCGGTAAACTGCAGCTGATCCAAATCGATCGCGATATCGCTGATATTCTGAATCTCGATGAACTCCGCATCGGGATTCCCCGCCGGCGCATCCAGGGGGTGATACATGATCTCCGTAATCCGGATTGCACCCTGCACCGAGGTCGGCGCATACACGGCCTCCACCCGGGCACTCCAGGTGCTGCCATCCAGGATGCGGGCATTCACCACCGTCGTGCCGCTCAGGGTCACCGCCCCGTCATAGGCCAACGCGTCCGGGGCCACCTCGCCCTGCGGACCATTGTTCTCGTCCACGAAATAGGGCAACCGGGGATCGCTGCCATCCAGCGTGTAATAAATCGTGCCAGAACCGTTGGTGTTCAAGATGCTCAGACTGTCGCCCGGCGTGATTTCACCGCCGTGGGTAGGCACGCCGTTGATGGCCAGGCTCGGCGCTTTCATCGTTGGATACCAACCTCGTGCACGAAGCTGTTCCAGGACCACCGCCGTACGCGTCGGGAAAAACTCATTCACGACCCCATTTACGGTGGGACGCCAATGCCCATCCCGCGTGCGGGGCGCTTCAAATTCTTCCTGGGTACCATCGCCCCAACGGGCCGATTCCGATACGATGGCTTCTTCCAACTCTGTCACCCGTTTCGAGAAACGCGTAGAGGCCACCGAAGGGGTCAGCGCCCCCCCGTTGAAGAAATACTTCTGCACATAGTCCGCAAAGACCGAGCGGTATTCCGGGTGGGCCACCAACTGCTGGTGCAGGGTCTGAGGATTAAAACTTCCATATTCATAAAGCCCCGGATATTCATAGGGACCCGTCCGATCCACAGAAGCATCGAGCTGCTCAAAGGGCAATTGATCCGCCAGGTGCGCCAACAGGCTGTGCTCCGCATCAAAGGCAAAGAAGTAGAAGCCATCGGGATTCACCCGGTTGTAAATCATCCAGATATTATTCGCACCGGTATTGCGAATAACGCCGCCGCTTCCATCGGGCTCATCGAACCACCATGAAATGGGCGAATCGAAATTACCGCCGTAATAAATCACCAGCATGTAGGAGATGAGATTCTCCAGGTTTACCAGTTTGGGATAGAGCGGATTGTCCGTACCGTCCGCGTTCTTACCCAGAACCCGGTAGAAGGCTTCGTCGGTTTCAAAACCAGCCACCGCCGCTTCCCAGAGATCGGTCCACGCTTCGTTATTGCCATCTACCACCGCGCTCCGACGGCGAATCGCATCATAGTCCGTATCATCGCCACCAAAGTAGGATTCGGCATAGTCCGCCTCCGTCCGTTCCTGCGACTGATAGACGCCCCAATACACGCCATTGATATAGACATGATAATAGCGACTGCGGGTGTAGGGCTGACCCATATCGCGCTGCGTATCCCGAGAGAACACTTCCCGCGTCATGGCGTTCAACTCGCCCAGACCTTCACCGTCGGCATCGCCCAGATTCCACGAGTAATCGGAATCGGTGCGGAGGCCGAGCACATCAAACTTGTCGGCACCCTCGTCGCCAAAGAGCGGGAAGTTCAACTTGGACGCGCCATACTCGCTGCGGAAATACAAGCGGAAGGCGTGCTTCGCGTTGTCTCCACGACGGCTCCAGCCACCGCGGATACGCAGTCCCGCACCCACCTGGAAGGTTTCGCCCCCATCGGGGTCCAACAATTCCAACGAAACCGGACGTTCCCATTCGCGGCCCGTTCGCCGGGCGTTCACATAGATACCCGTGGTTGGGTCCACCAGGTTGTCCAGGTCCGTTACGATAGACAGGGTCTTCACCGAAAGGAGGGACTCTTTCATGATACCGCTGTAGGCGCTGTCCTGGGTTACATCGGGGTCCATCTGGTAATCAAAGACCTGATCGTTTACCACGCTCGTGGGCCATCCGGCCGGGGGCGTACCATCGGCCGACTGGGCGATCACGTCGTCCAGGAACAAATAGGTCTGGGTCGTGGACTGCACGGGCGCAGCGCCATTCACAAAGACCCCGGCGCGAATGACCGAAGACGTCTCAATCGCGATGGGTCCCGTGTATTCCGTGCCATTACTGGTGGTCGGCTCCGTTCCATCCAAGGTATAACGGATTACCCCACCCACCGTCGCCGTGGACAGTGTGAGGTTAAAGCTGCTCTCATAGAATCCGTGCTGATGACTGAAGGCCACCGTCGGTGCGTCTTCCGGCAAGACCTCAATGTAGTCCGTCTTGACCACCGTCGCCTCTACTCCGCCTCCGGAAACGGTAAGCGACACGGTGTAGAAGCCCGGCAGCGTGTAGACATGTTCCGGATTCCGCAACTCACTGCCGTTGCCATCGCCAAAGTCCCAATCCCAGGTGCTGATACTCACCGAACCCAGGGTGGACAAATCACTGAACTGCACGGTGAACGGCGCGGACTCGGAAGTGATGGTGGCGCTGAAATCGGCCACACCTTCGCCTTCGCCTTCGCCTTCGCCTTCGCCTTCACCTTCACCTTCACCTTCACCTTCACCTTCACCTTCGCCTTCGCCTTCGCCTTCACCTTCACCTTCACCTTCACCTTCACCTTCACCTTCGCCTTCGCCTTCGCCTTCGCCTTCGCCTTCGCCTTCGCCTTCACCTTCGCCTTCACCTTCACCTTCACCTTCGCCTTCACCTTCGCCACCAGACATATCAAAGGCGGCAAAAGCCGAAAGCCCGGTCAATTCCATGGAGAGGGTCCCGTCAGCGGACAGTATATTCTGCACATCCGCCTCGGCCCATCCACCCGACTCCGCCACCACGTAAATACCGTCAGTCTCGTCGCTCGCCACAAAGGTCGGGTGTTCGTAAATCGTCTGGTTCGTCAGCGCCGTCGCTGCCGTGCCACCAAAACGCAACTGGAGGGGATTGGCCATGAGTCGGTCGCGAGACACCTCGTCAAAGGTCGATCCGCCATCGCGGCTCAAGAGCAGGCTGATCTCCAGTACAGGCGTGTCCGGAATCAAGGCACCGGGCGCACGGCCAAGGCGGGCCGCCTCACCGTTTCCTAACACAGAAGCCAAATCAGGGGCCAATAAGGCCAGCAGCACACCAGACTCACCCGTCTGAAAAATATCTCGGGGTACGGTAATCATCACCGTGCTATCGCTGCCATCTTGCTGGAGCAGCAAACTCACCGAGGTACCCGATGCCCCGGCACCACCATCTATCCGAAGCACACCCCCATTACGGGTCGCCCCTGTTTCCGCCACATTCACCGCCGCCAACCAGCGATCACCGTCATTGGGCAACAGGGCAAAGGGATTGTTAGGCAGCGCATTGCTGTCCGTATCATCGCTCGCACGCGATTCCGATACGGTAAACGTCGCCGTGCTGCGCACCGCGCTACCCGTCGTATACAGTCGTGTCGCTTCGGCCACCAACGTATGGGAGCCCCGGGACAAATCGGCATAGTCACCCGCCATCAGAGAGAAGGGCGCAGAGGTCACCGTGCCCAAGACGGCTCCGTCTAAGGTATAAGTCACCGAAGCCGTATCGGCGTCGCAGTCCGACAACGCCATAAGGTTGAGGGGGGAAGGCGAAAGACCCGGCGTTACTACCACTTTGGCCCCGTTCATGGGCTCCGTGATCTCAAGAGAAGAAAGATTGCAGTCACCCGAAACGGTGATATATTGCGATGCGGTCTCCGTATCGGAACCATCGTCGCTGCGCACGGTCAGCGCCACGTTATAGACACCCGGCTGGGTATAGGTATATTGGGGCGCCGAATTCTGGCTCGTGCCCCCATCGCCAAAACTCCACTCCCACTGATTAATGGTCGCAGAACCCGATGTCGAAGTGTCGGAAAAGCTCACGGCCAGTGGTGCTTGACCGGAACGGGGCGTCCCCGTAAAAGATGCGGTGGGTGAAACCGTGCTCGGGTCTGGCGCCGGGCAGCCCGCCAAAGTAACCCACAGCCCAAGAACCCCCAACAGCCCAAGCAAATTTCTGTGGTACAGCATTACGGATAGACCTCCCGTGTATCGGACTGCCAAGGCCGTTCCGCAGTGTTGCAGACAGCCCCGTCAGTCACTTCTTGATTGCCCGCCAACCCTGACACTATAGACCAGCGGTACTGGGCGGCGCAACCACAGTTACGTAAAACCGCACCACCGTGCACCACGAAAGGGGTGCAGCTTCATGCAGGAATTACGCCCACGTTAACACGTTCAACGAACCGGGTTAGATACCGCCACTATGTACTATACGCCTTACTCCCGAATAGTTCCCCACGACGACCGACGCGGCCCGCACGCCTCCTCCGTCGATGACATCCGTGCGCCACCAGGCCAATCGTAAAAACTGTATCTCACTTCGTTCGCACGCTATACTCTGGGTCTTATGCACGGCAGTAATGGCAACGCTACCGTCGATCATCGGCAACCGTAGTTGCAGGACCCAGTAAAAGGAATTCCGTCATGCTTCGTACTCTTTCCATTGCCCTGGCAGGCACCTTCTTTCTCGCGGGCATTGCCCAGGCCGAGACCCCGACCCTCGAAGCCGTACAAAAATCCATGAACACCACGTGGAGTGACATCCAGTCCATGAGCGCCGATGTCACCATGGATTTTCTCTTCCCCGTGGGCAGCAAACCCCTTCCCCTCACGGGCAATGGCACCTTTGACTACCTCCGCGAAGACGGCAAGGACAAATCGCGTCAGCAAATCACCACCAAGATTCCCGAGCCCTTCGCCATGGTCATGAAGCTCGACGTCCTCTTTGATGGCAAGCAGATGCACACCACCATGGAAATGATGGGCCAGAAACAGCACCACGTGGGCGAGCCCTCCCTCGAGCAAGGGGCCCTGCCCCCGGGCGGAACCCGCCTCATCGAAGCCCTGGAGAGCCACCTCGACCTCAAGACCCTCCCCAATGAAACCCTCGAAGGCCACGATGTCTTCGTCCTGGAAGGCACCCCCAAAGACAAAACGGCCCCCATCGAGAAAATCCGCATCTATATCGACCAGAAACTGGCCGTACAGCGGAAAACCGAAATCTATCATCCCGATGGTACCATTGGGGTTACGGTACTTTTCAGCAACCTGCGCCCCAACTCCAACCCCGACCCCAGCCTCTTCGTCCCCGCGAAATAGCCCACTTCCCACACGATCAGGCACGCCATAGATTTCTCGGGGTGCCACCCGATCCCAAGCGACCGCCGGTCGGGTTCGGGTGCCTTGACGCAAAGTGACGTATACCCTTGTACAGCCCCGGCAGTAGAGCGATTGGTTGCTCTGACAGCCCAATGGTATGAAATCGTTCGAAGAGAGATTCTGGGCAAACAAATCTTCCGCCTGGCCCCCTCTCAAGTCGCCCGTAAACGAGCGTCAACGCACCCGAACGTGTGTTACACCATCGGGTGGCACCACCACGTTGACCCTATCGGCGTCGGAGTCCAGAGAAAGGTCCGGCGATTTTAATGCGAGTTCCCTGACGCTCCCGGCTTGCCTCTGTCCGCATCCACGGGGTACTGTAAGGCTCCATTCTGCCTCATATCGGGAGCGGAGGCGTGATATGGGGCATTTTGCCCCCCTTGTCGCCGCCGCAACCCCTGTATTCGCAGCATGTTCCCCGATTTTCGGCATGGCACACTATTTGCATATCCCGGACGGGAGTGGGACCCGTCCTGTCGGATTTCAGGCCCAAAATCAATGCAAATCAATCGTCACCCCCGTGACAACCATCAAAGAGGAGACGTGCTGTATGGCCGTGGATGTGAATCAGATTGGCACCCGAGTGGAAGAAGAGGGTGTGCTGCTTCAGCAGGTCCGTTCCGAAGTACGACGGATTATCGTGGGACAGGAAAAACTCATTGACCGCCTCTTACTGGCGCTCCTGTGTAACAATCACGTCTTAATTGAAGGGGTTCCCGGCTTGGCCAAGACCCTCTCGGTCACCACCCTGGCCAAGGTGATCCAGTGCAGCTTCAACCGTATCCAGTTCACGCCGGACCTCCTCCCGGCCGACGTGATCGGTACGCTGATCTACAACCCCAAAGACGGTGGCTTCGTAACCAAGCAAGGTCCCATCTTTGCAAACGTTATCCTCGCCGACGAGATTAACCGCGCACCGGCCAAGGTGCAGAGCGCCCTGCTCGAAGCCATGCAGGAGCAGCAGGTCACCATTGGCGATCAGAGCTATAAACTCGCCGACCCCTTTTTCGTCCTGGCCACCCAGAACCCAGTCGAGCAAGAGGGCACCTACCCCCTGCCCGAAGCCCAGGTGGACCGCTTCATGCTCAAACTGCGCATCGACTACCCCACCAAAGCGGAAGAACTCCAGATACTGCGCGCCCAGGCCCGCTCAAACGTCAAAAACGACGCCAACCCCGTGCTCTCCCCCGAAGACATTACCCGGCTGCGTGCGCTGGCGGACGATATCTACATCGACGAGAAAATCGAAGAGTATATTGTCGACCTCGTGGAGTGCACCCGCAATCCCGATGCCTACCAGCTCGATATCGGCGACTATATTCGCTATGGTGCCTCCCCCCGCGCCACCATCTTCCTCGCCATGGCCGCCCGGGGGCATGCCCTCCTTCAGGGCCGCGGCTATGTGACGCCCCAGGATGTAAAGAGCATCGCCCCCGACGTCCTCCGTCACCGGGTCGTACCGACCTACGAAGCAGAAGCCGACGAGAAGACCTCGGAGGATTTGGTCCGTCAGATTCTCGATAGCGTAGACGTCCCCTGATAGGTTCTGTGTGTCACAACAACACTTCCCCGACTCGTAACCCAACGGCGGATCCATGATCTCCAAAGAACTCGCCAAAAAAGTACGCTACATCCAGATCATGACCAACAAAGCGGTCAATGATGTGCTCGCTGGTGAATACCACAGTGTATTCAAAGGCCAGGGCATGGAGTTTGACGAAGTACGGGAGTATCAGCCGGGCGACGAAATCCGGACCATCGACTGGAATGTCACCGCGCGCACGGGCCATCCCTACGTCAAGCGCTTTCGAGAAGAGCGGGAACAGACCCTCCTCTTTCTCGTCGACCTCTCCGCGTCCGGACGTTTCGGCAGCGTAAAAAATACCAAGAGCGAAGTGGCCACGGAATTGTGCGCCCTCCTCGCCTTCTCCGCCATTAAAAATAATGACAAAGTCGGGCTGGTGGTTTTCACCGAAACGGTGGAACTCTTCATCCCACCGGCCAAGGGGACCAGCCACGTGCTGCGCCTCATCAGTGAGCTGCTGCGCTTTGAGCCCCAGCACCGTGGAACGAAGATCACGGCAGCCGTGGACTACGCCGCGCGTATCCTCAACCGCCGAAGCATCGTGGTGCTCATCAGCGATTTCTTTGACTCCGACTACCAGCGGGCCCTCGGCATTCTCAGCCGACGGCACGACGTGATTGCCGCATCGGTCAACGACGCCCGGGAATACGAACTACCCAATGTGGGCCTCCTCGACCTGGAAGACCCCGAAACGGGGGCCCTGATCTCCGTCGACACGGGCAGCGCGGCGGTGCGCAAACGGTACAAGGCCCAGGGGCTCGCCCGGGCCGAGGAACTGCGTGACACCTTCAAATCCATGAACATTGACCACATCGAGGTCGGCACTTCCGACGATTATCTGCTGGACCTGATTCGATTTTTCAAACGCCGCGAAAAACAACGGCGGTAGTATCACGAGACTATGTATAGATTTCATCACAGCAGCACACGACGCGCGACCGGATTGAATCCGCTCCTCCTGCTCCTCGCATTGGCGGCCCTGATTGCCCTGGCAGGCTGTGGAACGGGCGAAGCGCCCGAGGACACCTCCACGGGCAGCGAGCAGACCTATGAGCGGGGTCCCATGGCCCTGACCCTGAGCACGTCGGCCGATCCGATTACCACGGTAGAAACGCTCGAGCTCCACCTCGAAGCCACCCTCGAAGACGGCTACGAGGTCCAGTTCCCTGCCTATCCCCAGGCCGAAGCCGAACCCACCCCCGACGAGGGGGATGAGGCCAACTTCTTCACCCTGGTGAACTATGAAGACGCCGCCCCCGTGCTCCTCGATGATGGTCGGGTCCGCCGCCAGCGCACCTATTTCCTCGAGCCCTTTCTCGATGGCACCTATACCATCCCTGCCCTCGAAGTGCGTTACGGCGCGGCCGATCAAACCGATGACACCTGGCTCCGCACGGAAACCGAGGCCCTCGAAGTAACCGTGGCCTCCGTCCTTGATCCGGATGCCGAGCCCGCCCTGGAAGCCCTGGCCGGCCCCGTGACCGTGCAGGACCCCACCCCGTGGGCCTGGTATGCCTTCTGGCTGCTCCTCGCGCTCCTCGCCGCAGCGGCAGGCTACTACTACGTCTTTATCCGCACGGCCCCCGCACCCCCACCGCCGCCACCCGTGCCCCACTACAAACGGGCCCTCGATGCGCTGGATGCCATTGAGCGGGAAAAACTCGTGGAAAAAGGACTCTACAAGGAATTCTATATCCGCGTCTCCGACGTCTTGCGCCACTATATCGAAGGCCAGTTTGGCCTCCCGGCGTCCGAACGGACCACCGAGGAATTCCTCGAAGGCCTGCAGCAAAGTGCCCTGCTGGGGTTGGCGGAGCAACTCCTGCTGAAGGAATTCCTGCGCCATTGCGATCTGGTCAAGTTCGCCGGTGCCGAGCCCTCCTCGGAAGATATCCGCCACACCTTTGACACCTGCAATCAATTCGTCAAAGATACGGCAAAGACAGAACTCCAAGGCCTCGCGCCCAGTGAGGAGGCGAAATGATGCACTTTGCCTCTCCACTTGCACTCCTCCTCTTGCTGGGCTTGCCGCCCCTCTATTACGTGAGCCACTACCGGCGCCGCGGGGCCACCCTCCGCTTTTCTGCTACCGCCCTCGTGGCGGCTGCGGGCACCTCCACACGCCAGCGCCTGGAACCCCTGCTTCCGGCTCTGCGCTTCCTCGCCCTGGTCCTGCTCATCATCGCCCTCGCACGCCCCCAGCACGGACAGGAACAGGTCCGCGACCTGAGCAAAGGCATCGCCATTGAAATGGTCCTCGACCGCTCAGGCAGTATGGCCGAGGAAATGGACTTTGAAGGCAAAAACCTCAACCGCCTGGAAGTGGTAAAACGGGTCTTCGACGAATTCGTGCAGGGCAATAAAGAGGGGCTTGATGGCCGCCCCAATGATCTCATCGGCCTGGTCACCTTTGCCCGTTATGCCGATACCATCGCCCCCCTCACCCTCGGCCACGGCGCCCTCTCTGAACTGGTGGAAGACGTCCAGTTGGTCCGTTTAGAGAAGGAAGACGGCACGGCTATCGGGGATGCCCTCGCGCTGGCCGCCGCCCGCCTGAAGACTGCGGAAGAGGCCCAGCTCCGGGTAAACGCCGAGCGCGGGAATGAATATGAGATTAAGAGTAAAATCATCATCCTGCTCACCGATGGACAGAATAATCGCGGCACCCACACCCCCGCGGAAGCCGCGCAATTGGCCAAGGACTGGGGCATCAAGATTTACAGCATTGGCATTGGCAACGCGCCAAACAATGCCACCGTACAAACGCCCTTTGGCGCCTTCCCCACACGGCAGCGCAGCCCCCTCGACGAAGGTACTCTCCGCGGCCTGGCGGAACTGACCGGCGGCATCTATCGCCGTGCCGACTCGGCCGAGGGCCTCCGGGAAATCTACGAAGAAATCGGTGAGCTCGAAAAAAGTGAAGTCACCTCCTTGCGCTATCTCGACTATCAGGAGCGCTTTGTACCCTTCGCTCTGGCGGGCCTGCTCCTGCTCCTGCTCGAAACGGTGCTGCGCAATACCTGGCTGAGGAAGCATCCATGAAACTCCATGATCCCGCGATGCTCCATCTTATCTGGCTTCTGCCGGGCCTGATCGCCCTGTGGGTATGGGGAAGCTGGCGTCGGAAACAGACCCTGGAGCGCTTTGCCACGGCCCCCTTGCTGGCCACCCTCAACGCCCGCGTCAACCCAACAACCCGACGGTGGAAACAGGCCCTCCTCTTCGCCGGACTCGCCTTCCTCATCGTCAGCCTGTCACGCCCCGCCTGGAACCCCCAGCATCAGGTGGTCAACCAGGAAGGCCGCGATGTCGTCTTTATCGTCGATGTCTCACGCAGTATGCTCGCCGAGGATTTGGCGCCCAACCGGCTTGAGCGGGCCAAACTGTCTATTCGCGATTGTCTCGAAGGCCTCCAGGGGGACCGGGTCGGACTCATCGCCTTTGCCGGCTCTTCCGTGGTCAAGTGCCCTCTCACCCTGGACTATGGGTATTTCCGCATGATGCTGGAAGAAATCGGACCCAACGATATTTCCCGGGGCGGAACCCTCATCGGTGATGCCCTCCGCAAGGCTCTGGACGAAGTCTTTGATGAGCAGGACAAAGAATTCCGCGACATTATCCTCATTACCGACGGCGACGATCAGGAAAGCTTCCCCGTCGAAGCCGCCCGGCAAGTCGGCGCAGCGGAGATCCGCATCATCGCCATCGGTCTGGGTGACGAAACCCAGGGCCAACGCATTCCCGTGACCGACGACCAGGGCCGACGCTCTTTCCTCACCTACCAGGGTGAGGAAGTGTGGACCAAGCTCGATGCCGATACCCTTCGGCAGGTGGCCTCCGCCACCCCCGACGGCAAGTACCTCAATGTGGCCACGGGCTCCTTTGACCTCAAAACCATCTACCAGGATTTCATCGCAAGCGCCAAAAAGAAAGCCCTTGAAGCGGCCCGAATTACGACCTATGACGAAAAGTTCCAGGTCTTTCTCCTGATGGGACTCGTGCTCATCGGGGCAGAAAGCCTGCTGAGTGAACGGCGACGGAGTGCATCATGAAGCCCCATGACGACACCCAACACATGACCCCAAACACGGCATGCCCCAACCGCGCAACCCGATGGGCCTGCAGGCAGCGATACTATGGTGCCCTGCTCCTCCTCGCGGCCCTGACACCCACGGCGCTCGCTGGCCCCAACCGACACGTGACCGATGCCAATGTCCTCTATGAATTGGAGCAATATCAGGAGGCGCTGGACATTTACGCGGGCCTGGCCAAAGAGCAGCCGGAAAACGCGGCCCTCCAGTTCAATCAGGGAGCTGCCCTTTATCAATTGGGACAACTCGAAGAGGCCACCGATGCCTTCGAAGCGGCAGGCCGCCTGAGTGACGATCCCAAACTGCAGGCATTGGCCGCCTATAATCTGGGCAACGCCGCCTGTGATAAGGCCCAGTCCCTGCTCCAGGAAAGTCCGGAAGAAGCCATCGAAGCCCTCACCCAGGGCACCCGTTATTTTAAAGACGCCCTGGCAAAGAACAGTCAACTCAGTGATGCCGCCAAAAACCTGGAAACGACCCGCCGGGTCATCCAGCAGTTGCGCCAGCAGCAGCAACAACAGCAAGAACAACAGCAACAGCAGCAACAAAAGCAGGACGAGGCCAAAGAGAAACTGGAAGAGCTCATCGAAGAGCAAGAGCAGCAAAGCCAGGACTCCCAGGAGGCCGCTGAGCAACAGGCCGACCCCACGCAAGAACCACCCAGCACCGAGTCTATGAACGAGCAGGCGGACCGGCAAGAAGAGACCCGGCAAGAAACGGAAGAGTTGGCTGATTCCATGGAGGAAGGCTCGGAAACGCCCAGCCCGATGGACGAGGCCAAAGAGCACGCCGAGAAGGCCGCTGAGAAGCAAAAAGAAGCCGAAGAGCATCTCAAGAATCAGGACCCCCAGAAGGCCAATGAAGCCCAGGAAGAAGCCCTCGAAGAATTGAAGCAGGCCAAGGAAACCCTGGAAAAGGGTGAAGAGTCAGAGGACGAAGAGTCCCAGGACAGCGAGCAAAAAAGCGACGAAAACGACGGTGGAGAAGAGTCTCCGGACAGCCAGAACGACAACGGGCCGGAGGATCCTTCTGAATCGGCGGAGTCGGAAGAGAGTAAGGCCGAATCAATGCAACAAGCGGTACAGCCCGATGAAACAGCCCAGGACATCCTGGAGCAGGAAAAACAACAGAAGGCAGCCCGGGCCCTGGTCAAGATGCGAGGTATAAAACCGGTGGAGAAGGATTGGTAATGATGCAACGCCTACAGAAATGCGTCCTCCTGCCCCTCATCGCCTGCGCTATGGTCGGTGTGCTCACCCCCTGCCTGGCTGCGGCACAGGTGTCCGCCAATGTGGCCGTCTCCAAGCAGCAGGTCGTGGTGGGCGAGCCCTTTCGCTATCGCATTCAGATTAATAATGCCCAGCGTGTGGACCCCCCGGATTTGGCCGCCCAGGTCACAAATCTCATCGTCGAATTCCTCAACATAGGGCACAACGACAGCAGCCAGATTACCATTATCAACGGCCGTCGGAGTGAGAGCAACTCGCGCGAACATCTCATCGACTTCCAGCTGACCGCCCTCCAGGAAGGCACGGTGGTCATCCCCGCCGTGGAGGTGCAGGCCGATGGGAGGACGCTGCGTACCCAGGCCGTCCCCATTCAGGTGACGGCCCCGCCCCCCAACGACAGCTTTTTCCTCACCACTAAACTCTCTAAAAATACCGGTTACGTAGGCGAGGCCCTTACCCTCACCACGACCTTTTATTTCGACCAGCAGATACGTGACGTCAAATACGTCATGCCCCTGCTCGCCCTGGACTCCCTCGATACCGTCCCCATGCCCCAGGATCAGGCCGAATTTTCCATCCCCATCAATGGGGAAACCGTCCACGCCCGACAGGGTCAGGCCTCCCGCGACGGCGAAACCTTCGTGACCTTGACCTTCCAGCACGCCCTGATTCCCCGTAGGGCAGGCACCCTGGAATTACCCCGCTCTTTCGTATCGGCCGAAGCCCCCTCAGGGCGCACAATTCGCAGGAACACCCTGTTTGGCCGTAACCGCCAGGAATACACCACCGTGGTGTCCGCCGCTCCCGCCCAGACGCTCACCGTGAACCCCCTACCGGAAGAGGGCAAGCCCGTCAACTTCAGCGGGCTTGTTGGCTCCTTTCAACTCTCCGCTAGCGCCAGCCCCACCTCGGTCAATGTGGGCGATCCCATCACCCTGATTGTGGCCATCGGCGGGCCGGAATATCTTGACACGGTGAACCTCCCACCCCTCGAATCCCAAACATTGCTCGCCAAAGATTTTCGTATCCCCGAAGAAATGGCACCCGGTGTGGTGGAGGGGAAGACCAAACGCTTCACCCAGACCATCCGGGCACAGTCGGCCGACATCACGGAAATCCCTCCCCTGACCTTGAGCTACTTTGACGTGAACACCGGCCGCTATGAAACCATCCAGTCTGAACCGATTCCGCTTACCGTCCATGAAACAAACATCGTGACGGCAGCGCAGGCCGAGGGGCACAACCCGACCATTGACGTCGCAGATCACCGCGCGGTTAATGAAGGCATCGCCCATAATTTTACCGACACCAGTGCCCTGACCCCCCAGCGTTTTGGCCCCGACGTATGGCTCCAGACGGCGGGCTCCTGGCTATTCCTCTTATTTCCACCGACTCTTTACAGCCTGCTCGCAGCCACCATGTACATCCGCAAGCGCGGTGGACTCTTCGCCATTGACCGCAGCCAGGCACGGGCCCTCCCGGAGGCACAGGCCGCCCTGGAGGAACTCGACCACCGCGAAGAGGTCCACGGTCCCGTCCTCGACATCTTACGGGCCTATCTCGGCACCCGGCTGCAACGGCAGGCCCGCGCGCTGACCGTCGGCGATGTAGAAAAAGCCCTGCGCGATCGGGCGGTGTCGGAGGAAACCTGTGACACGGTGAAAGCCCTCTTTGCGGAGTGCGAGGCGCACCGCTATGCCGGGGGGGCCGGAGCACCCACCGAAAATGCGGAGTTTGTACAACGAACCCAAGCCTGTATTACGGCGTTGAATGAGGAGTTGGGACGATGAGCTACCCGATTCGCATCGTAGCAATGGCCTTCATGGTGGCAGCAAGCCTGTGTCCTTCCTGGGCCCAGGGAGCCGGGCTCGAACACGCCACCCAGGCCCGTTTACTGGAGGAAGCCACGGAGGCCTTCCGGGCTGGCAATGCCCTCCTGAATGATGACCCCGAAGCCGCCCAGGACGAATATGAAAAGGCCACCCTCCGCATGGAACGCATCGTGCGCGAAGGGGGCGTGGAAAACGGCAAGCTCTACTACAACCTGGGCAATATCTGGTATCAGCGCGGCGACCTGGGCCGGGCCCTGGTCCACTACCTCCGTGCGGAGCAATTCATGCCCCACAATGTGCAGCTCCAACAGAACCTCGCCTTCGTGCGCGCCCAACGCACCGATGCCTTTGAGGTCTCCGAAAAACGGAAGCTTCTGGAAACCCTCTTTTTCTGGCACTACGATATCAGTTCCCACACCCGGCTCCGCCTCTTCGGGGGCGCGTTTATCCTCATCTGGGTGCTGGCGACTATCCGGCTCTTCTGGAAACGGCGGGAGCTGACCCTCGCCGCAGGGGCCTGTGCCGTTGTCGCGGGCCTGCTCTTTTTCTCCCTCTCGCTGGAGGCGTCTCAATACCGCAATAATCCCCGGGGCGTCGTCGTGGCCGATGAAGTCGTCGCGCGGAAGGGCGATGGCGAGACCTATCAGCCCAGCTTCAGTGATCCCCTCCATGCGGGCACCGAGTTTACGGTAACGGAAGATCGGGGAAGCTGGTTGCACATCACCCTGCCCGACGAACGGACCTGCTGGATACCCCGCAGCGCCATGGCCCTCGTACAACATCCCCTCGGCGAAGGCGCGTAACCCCCTACGGGCAGGGGCCGCTGCCGTTCACGTCCATGCACAAATCTCGTTGCGGTCCCAAGTAGTTCCGGCCAAGAATGAGGCGGGCTTACAGCCCTTTGCAAGAATACGCAGCACCTTTCCCCAGGCCGTTGGCCTGGGCTGGTATGGGAACGCACCGTTGGCGCTCCTGTCCTGATCGCCGAAGAAGCCCTCGACGCTCCGAAGGGCCAACGGCCCATGTACAGGGGACCCACCATCGCACAAGGGCTGAAAACCCGCACCATACCCACCCCTGTCTGCATCGCTGGCGCTCTTGTTATAGCCGTCAACGCACCCTTGGGCTATTCAGAGGGCCAACGGCCCGACAACATACCAGCATGGGCCAACGGCCCATGTACAGGGGACCCTCCATCGCACAAGGGCTGAAAGCCCGCACCATGCCCCCCCCTGTCTGCGTCGTTGACAACCGTGTAAATTCCTCGCGCTATCTCTCAACCCCTAACGCCGTGGACGACGCGCCCGGCGAATCAGGTGTTGTGGTTTTACGTCCGCCACGCGAACTATCTCACCCCGGGCTTCCAGATCGAGCTTCACCGTGGTCACATACCACATCACGGAACCCTCCCAATCTTCCGGAAGATATTCCTGCACCCCGTCCGCCAACGCCTTAAAGGGAATACCGGGGACCTCCCGGGGCGTCGCGAGCAGTATGGCCCGACGCATGGCCTCGTATTTCTTTCGGTCAATCCGCGTGCCCCCGGCACCCTCGGTGATATTCTGTGTGGTAATCTTGTCCTCACCCTCGGCCATGCTCATGCTCCTTCCGTTGATTCCACACCAATCCTTCCCTGGGCATAGTCGTCATACAACGCAAAAAAGACATCGCGCAGATTGGCGTCATAACGGCGGTAATAGGCCTGCGCCCGGGGCCACACCACGTCCCGGTCTCTGGGCACGATTTCGTCAATCAACGCTTCGAGCAGCCCCTCCGATGTCCGCGCTTCGTGGAGTGTCTTCATACGCCCCGGGCGGTGGGTGGAGATGACGAAGCCGCTGAGCCGCCGGGATGCCATGGCCACGCACTGCCAGGCCAGGGGGGACAACTGCTCGGCACCATCAAAGAAGCCCACGCCATGGCGGGGAACACTTCTCAGCCAGGCCAAGGTGCTCCGAAACTTGTGGGGCGTATCGCCGTGAAGCCGGTGATAGGACACGGTCGCACCACCCGCCTCCAATCGGGCCTGTAACTCCAGCAAGAGGGTCGTTTTACCGGCCCCCTTTTTGCCCACAATGGCCCCCCGATACCGCTGTCGCTCCAACGCCACATAAAAGGGAGCCCAGCGAAATTCCGGGGAACGGTACCGTAAGGCCTCGATGCGATCGACCCGAAAGGGATTCTTATCCGCCCTCACCATCCCGTCTTATTCCACCGTCCCCAGGGCCACCTGCTCCACCCACGGCGATACCACCAAATCCAGACGCTCCACTTCTTTGCCCTTGTTGACCACCAGCTCGATGGCCCACTTCAGGGTAATAAGTTTCCCCTGAAAGCTGTAGGGTGCCTCGGGAAGCTGAAAGCGAAAGGTCCCTGAAAGTATCTTGCGGTCCTTCGGCAGGGCAATCTCTTCCACAATGCCCACGTCCTGGGTGCCCCGCCCTTCCGTGTACCAGAAGAGACGCAGCATGGCCTTCCGGGGAGGCTCGTCCCGTTTCCAACCCAGGGTGCCATCAATGACCTGGCCCGGCACCAGCGTTGTCGGGTCCTGATTCAATGCGAGTGAAAGGTTCACAGCGAATTCTCCTCAGTTCCGTTGAAACTCAGCGCGTACGGGCGTCGTTCCCGACGACTCCGAAGGCAGGGGGGCCACGGTCAGGGTAAAGTCCTGCCCCACATCGGGCCATCGGGGGATGTCCCCCTCCACCTGAATATACCAGCGAATTTTATTATTGGGCCCATCGAAACTGGGGGCCGTAAATTCCGGAATCACAATTTCCACTTCGCCCCGGGCTATATCCCGCGCGGCCGTGTGTTCCGCCAGGAGCACCCGATGAAAGACGTTGGTATCGGTCACCGTATCCGTGCCCCGACGATAGGTTGCCTTTTCCTCGCCGATCAGGGAAATCTTGAGCTGACGGATACGGGAAGCATTGCCCCGGAATGTCCATGAAATCGTGGCCACACTCCCCAGGGGCAAATAGCCGGGGGACAAGACCAAATCAGGCTTGGGATTAAACAGGGCCAACACGCAGTAAATGGTCGCGATAATGAACCCGAAGCCCACCAGGAGAAAAGGAATCATAAAGAGCAGGGGAAACCACTCGATGGAATCCGGATTAAAATCGCTCCAGATACCAAAGCAAACTCCAAACACGATGCCATTCCAGATAAGGGCAAAAAGCAGGACAAACGCCAGGCCCGTCCAGCTGCTGCTATCGCCCTTTAATTCGATACGGTCCCCCACGGGAACCACAGGCACGGCCCCATCGTGTCGTGCCGCACCGACGGAGAGACTGTTCTTTGATTTCCTGGTACCGAAATAGAGGGCCGCAAAGAACAGGAGGGAGAAGGCCAGCCCGCCAAACCCGATGAGATAGGTAGCGGTAAATTCCCGGTTTAATACCGATTCATGAGGAGCGCCGGAATCCACAAAACAAACCCGTTCCGCACCCACCGGATATTGGCCCACCACGTATTCCTTGCTACGGCGCCCCGAGGAAGAGCCGCCCATGAAATTGTACCGGTCGCTCTGGTAGGTCGCCCCCTCCCACGTGTACTCGTAGACAATGTCGATGCTGTAGGTGGGCCCGCCATCGGAGGAAGGGTGGACGCCTACATCGCTCTGGAGCACGGTGCACGGTGTTTCGACCCAATCCTGCGCACTGAGCCAGTTACCCAGCGGTGCGACGGTAAAGTAATAAAAGACAATCAGCCCCGGAATCAGAACAATGGGGGCCGCCAGACGCAGTGCACAACCCTGACCGCGCGCACCTTTTCTGGAAATCGATTTCATACACCCGTCTCCTCGTTACGACGAGCATAACCATACCGCGACACACACCGCGATGCAACCAGGGAACACCCCTCCTCGATGCAACCGAGCCCGGTTGAACGCCGTGCCACGCGATGCCGAGTACAACGAGGTTTCGTGTGCGTGGAGGAAGGTCATCCTCTCCCCTCGAAGAGACCTTCAGTGAGGGCGTCCAAACCCATACGGCCCGTGCTTCGCCCAATGAAGACGCCCGATTAGAATCACCCTCTCTAATCTTCCGTCCGTGATGCGCCATGCACACGAAAAAATATCGGTCAACGGTACGTTCGCCCACCACCCGAATGGGACACTCCCTTGATTTCTCAGCCCCTTCCGTGAATACTGAACACAGGCACACCTACTACGATGCAAGGATTCTCCCCGCGATGCGGTCACGTCATTTTCCATGGTGGATACCCGCCCTCATTCTCCTCGCGGGATGCGGCAACGCGCCCCCGTCAACACCGGCATCCACCCCGCCAGAAAGCCCCCCGGCACCGCTACGTACCATAGAAATTCCTCCCGTCGAAGCCCGTGCGGAAACCACACACCCTCCCCTCCCCAACACCATCAGCTCCGCGCTCTATGACCAATTTGTCCCCGGCATGACCTTCGAAGCAGCTCGAAATCTCAGCGCGCTGTCTCCCCAACCGGCAGGGGGCGATAGCGACACCACCGCGCTCTATCGTTGGGAAGATGAAGCGGGCAACTATTTCACCGCCCGCTTCGAATCCGGCGTGCTCACGGCCCGAAGTGGCCTGCGCCATCGGCGGAGTCGTAGGGATGCGGAAACGCCCCCTCCGGTTATCGAAGAGATTCATGGCGAGCCCGCCGCCCAGGTGGCCCCCGGCGTTTTCGTACCCCTGAAACGGGCCATCGCGTCCAGCGTCAACCAACCACTGGGCGTAACCGCACCGCAAACTACGCCCCCGGCACCCTTGCCCGACACAGCACCCCAGGGGCCTGCAGCGGCAAGGCCCACGGTGGTGGTGGCGGGTGCATCCCGTCGCAGCCGCGACGCCGAAAAAAGCGAGGGGGCCGCCGAACCCCGCTCCTACAATCCCCGCGCCCGCCTGCCAGAATTCACCCGCTCCCTTCCTACAGGTCGCTATGAAATCCGTTTTCACAATCCGCTGGAAGTCGCCATGACCGTGGGCATTCGACAGGAAAAGCGGGGCCAGGACGTCTCGGTCCCCGCCAACGGGCACGCCGCCTGCCTGGTGGAGCAAGGCACCTACGCCCTCTTCTTCCTCATCGACGACGAACCGGAAGCCCTCTACGAAGCCCGGTCCTTGGTCCTGGACCCCATCCGCAACACGGGACTCGCCGTCCACCTGAATCGCGATGATGTGCAGGTGCGCCCCATCGACTACACGGTGCCCCAGTAGCCCCCTGAGCCCCCCATTCAGAATCCCGCCAGCCCAATTCCGGGACAGGTCGCCACGGCCTCCTCCAATTGGTCCCGGTAGTGCCGCAACACGGCGCACCGGTCCGCGTCGATGAGGTGGTCGTTACCCTTTTCATAGACGATCTGCCCCGAAGTGCCCACGGCATAGGTGTGGGCCGCATATTGGCTTTCCCGATCGGCCAGCGCTGGAAAACGCAGGGTCCCCTCGTGCATGCGCCGTTGCAGCAACTCGGTCATGAACTCTTTCACCCGCCGCCGCACCATACGGCCATCGGACAGGGGTTGGAGTTCCATGGTGCCGCCAAACTCAAAGGCCTGAATCTTCTGACACCATTCTTCACCCAGGGCCATCAACTGATGGGCCACGGCCCGGCCGCTGTTGCCCGCATCGATACCAATCCCCCGAAAGTCATAGGCCCTATCCAGTGACGCGATCACCTCTTGCTGCCGGGCATAGTTGACGCCCTCGAGATGCACCCGCAACACATTTTCCAGATAGGGCGCGGCATTGCGATAGACCACAAACTCGGAAGGGTCCCGGGCATAGCCGAGGTCACAGCCCAGGTAATAGTCGCCGGGATCAACGTGCACCGGCGCTTCGAAGGCCTCCCCTTCGCGAAGGGTAATGTCTTCAAACTCCAGGCCTTCCTCGACGCATTGGAGGTATTCATCCAACGAAAAGACCGCATGCAAGGGCGCGCCGTGCTGACCCAGCACCCGGTGCCTGTAACCCGGTGTGTTCCGCCCACCATAGAGGTGGGCCAACTCCCGTTCCTTCTCCGTATCAAAATCAGGATTGATGGTACTCGGCCAGTTGTATTGCTCGGCATCGGGCATCTGGCTCATGCGGTAAAAGGTATTACGCAGGCCATTGGGCACGCCGTAGACCCATCGCCGCCCGCCGCCGTTGAGGGCCTGATAGAGTTCGCCCCAGGCCGTGTCCGTCATTTCCTGGGCCTCATCGACGATCTGCCAATCCACGTGCATCCCCTGAAAATTGGTCCCCCGGGGACCGGCGATGCGCCCCCACAACACGAAGCCATTGGAGAAGCGAAAATACCACGAGGGCGACCGTTTCATCTCCACCAGGGACGGCGCGAAGGCTGCCGTGTTTTCAAAACGCCGGGCAATGCGGTTCATCAGGGGGAAGAGCTGGTTCTCTGTCTGGGTAGCAATGAGCATCTCGGAATCAGGACAGGCCACCATGGCCCAACAGGCGATGGCTTCAATCTCAGTGGTCTTCCCCACGTCACGGCCGTCGCAATGCACCTTACGGGCCGCCTGCGAATTGAGGGAGTCCCGCTGGTAGTCCCGCACCCGCCACGGCGTACCTGCCCGATCGGAGAAATAGCGTTCTGCAAAAGCCGCCCGATCCTGGAGGGCCAGCCACTGCCGGGCCTCCGCTTCCGAGAGACCGAGGGTTTGCACCGCTTCCGGTGAAGGCAGGGATAGATTCATGGTGCTCCTTTCGGGGGGGCGCGGTTCTGCGCCGACTTCCGCTTTTTGGGTATACTGTAGGTATGAAACGACTCTGGAACATACTCGACCTTCGCCCCCTTCCCCTGAGAATCCTTGCGGGATGTCTCACCGTCGCTGCCCTGATGACGGGTTGCCCCGGCCCCCTGTCTCCCGGCGTCATCCGCACGGTAGACCTGACCTACGGCAAGGGCAATGTGGAAATCGCGGGGGAATCCGGCACCTACCAGCTCGTCGACCTGAAGTATGATCTGGTCGAGCTGGAGGGCACGGAAGAGAATCGGCCCGCCGTCGTTATGATCCACGGGGGCTCTTTCGAAAGCGGCACGAAGGCCGACGAGGAACTGCTCGTCCAGGCCAACGCCCTGGCGCTCGCGGGCTACGCCTGCTTTCTCATCGACTACCGCCTCAAGGGGGATAATCCCCCGGCCCCTGCCGACTGGGAACCGGATGCGTCCGGCTCTATCTTTGATGCCCTGGAACTGCGAAGCGCCATGCACGCCTCTTTTGTAGATGCCAAGACGGCCCTGCGCTATGTGCGTGCCAATGCGGCCGCCCTGCGGGTCGATCCCAATCGCATTGTCGTGTGGGGAGAGTCGGCAGGTGCCTTTGCGGCGCTGGCGGCAGGACTTACCGGCGACAACCTCTTCAGCAGTGACGGTCCGGGCTTTCCGGTACCTGCGGAAAATAACCCCGGTGTTTCGACCCAGACCCAGGCCATTATTGATTGCTGGGGCAGCGCATCTCCCGTCATCAACGCCTTCGACAGCAGTGATCCCCCGGTCATGATCTTCCACGGTACCAACGATTTTACCGTGGGATTGTCCCTGGCACCCGCTATCGAAATCCGCGACGCCTGCAATGAAAAGGGCATCCCCGTGGCCTACTACCCCATCTCTGGAGAGGGGCATGGTGCCTGGGAAGGCGAGTTTGATGGCAAGGACCTGGCTACCTTAACGGTAGAATTCCTGGCCACCCACAACGGCACGTCCTGATCAGGGGAACCAGACCTGGACCTGTTTCTGCTGCTTGCCCCATTTGGTAGCGGCTTCGTGGCTCTTGAAAAAGAGGTCGATATGTTGCCCCTTAATGGCGCCGCCCACATCCTGCACGGTGCCATACCCATAGCCGGGGATATACATGACGGTGCCAAAGGGATAGACGCTCGGGTCTGCCGCTATGGTGCCCTTCTTCGCCATTTCCCCACTCGCCGTCTTCCGCACCTTCTTCCGCTCGCCCTTTTGAGGGCCTTTCTTGATGACCGTACGGCGCAGGAAGGTCGTATGGGTCCAATTGCAGCAGATGCCACACTTACAGTAGCCCGTGGTGAGCAGTTCCCGCACCACGGGAGGACCCGAGGTCTTGGGGGTGGACGCACAACCAGGCAAGAGAATGAGGGCGCACAAGGCGACTAAGGAGATAATTTTCATGGCCTTGGTATCGCACATTGACGCCCGGAGAATCAACTCCACCCGGGGACTGCACCGACGCTATCAACCCGGCCCCACACCGACCACACGGAGGCGAAAAAGTAGTACGTCTCCCACAAACTCCCGCCCGGACGTCGGGGCTGTCCCCCAACCCGAGGAGCGTCTTGGGAACAACAATCCTTGTAGAGCACGTGCCGCGCGATCCCGAGGCACGAGGGTTCGTGCGCTTCAGGTAAGCGCAGCGGTCCTTGCCGTAGTGCGTTGCGTTTTCGCCGCGACGATTCACCCACGAACCCGTCAGGACCCGTTGATACTCACCTTTTCGGGAGCGCCCATGAAGCTCAGAAAAACGGCCGTGTCCCCTGCACCTGCTGGATAACTGGCTTCATGACATCAGCCAGCCCCGTGTCGATAGGTGTGCCCGCCCGGGCGCAATAGTCTTCTAAATCCTTGATGGACTTGCGGAGTCGCTCCCGGCTTTTTCCGATGGCATCGGCCGCTGCCGGCGTCGTCCGTTCCCCGGCCTCCGGGTCCCCTTCTTCCCCCAAGCGAGCCTCCATCCGCCGCACCAGCAACCACGACACCACCACATCGTTCACCCGCAGGGCCAGCAACGGATTCTCCGTCACCCCCCGACTTTCCAGCAAGGCGCGAACCCCCACGACGAACTGACCGTTCAGCCGCCGCTCCTCGTCATTCATCCAGGCCTCTCCCTCGGCCAGCATCATCAATTCCATTGCATACCCCCCGTGTATCGGCTACATCTCCCAATATTCCGGTAGCTTCATTGCACTCGCTGAATGGATTTACCAACAGACAAAGGAGGTTGACCATGGATTACGCGGATAGGAGAACATAGACTCAAAGCCGAGTCGCGGCAGGCCTTTATTTCAGTGCATCCCTTTCATCCGTGGTCAATCATGTTCATTTCCATCCACGGCATTCTCATTACCGAGACACCGATAAACGAAGAGAATATTTCGTCTCTGCGTTCCTTGCGTTGTTTTGCGGCCAACCCAATTCGTATGAATTCGTGTTCATTCGTGGTTCAACGTGTTTGGGCTACGGCCAACGACTGGCCATCCGCGAGGCGGTGAAAAAATACCTACCTGTTCGCAGTCAATGCGCACGCGAAAACTCATCGGAACTATTCAACGCGATGACGGAAGCCTATTCCGCCCCACCAATCCAGGACTCCTCAAAGGCCACGTGCTTAATCGTCGAGCCGGGCGTTTCCTTGTTCTTATAGGAGTAAGTCGTATGAATACGACCATCAGCGCTTTGCATCACGCTGAAATACGAGCCGGACCCGGCGTCGGGCTCGAAGGCCTCCAGGGCGCGCGATGCGGGCCAGGTTGCCCCTTCATCGGTGGACAGGTAGGCCGTGACGAGATGGCGCCCCCGCTTGGTGTCGTTACACAGCAATACCCAGTGCCCGTTCTCCAACACCACCACATCCACGGAAGAACCCGGGTTGGGGATATCCATAGTGGTCACGGGGCCCCAGGTGACACCGCCATCGGTGGAAATGGCCTGACGAATCTGCTTGGGCATGCCGTTGTCCCGCATGTAGGCCACAATGTCTCCTTTTTTCCGCTGGGCGAAGGCGGGTTGGATATTACCCAGTTGGGGCGTGATGATGGGCTCGCCTGTGGTCCAGGTTTTCCCCCAATCCTCTGTGAACGCCGCGAGCGACGTGTTCCACACATCGGAGTAGAGCCCCAGCATCATGCGGTTTTCGCTGGTCATGATGGGGTGAATGCGGGTCATCCAACCGATACGCCGGTGAATCTTGATGGGCAGGGTCTTCCGGAGCCCATCGATCATGCCCTGAATTCGGGGATTACCCTGAAGCAGTGGGGCATACTCCTCCTCGATCTGGTCCAGCGTGGCGGTCATCTTGGGCTCAAGATTCTTCGGACGGGTATGGATCACATCCTGCCACCCCCACTTCGGCGCGCCGTCTCCCTGATAGTCCGTGGACGTCCGGTATTTCAGCAGCGAGCCACCCCATTCGTTGTCCTGCACGGCAATCCAAAAAAGCCAGAGTGTTCCCCGCGGGTCCAGGAAGAGCACGGGGTTGCAGTCCGGCAAATCGGGCGTATCGGCCATGATAAAAGGGGCGCTCCAGTGATCGGCCCCTTTCCGCTTCCGGGCCCCCTGAATCAGGACGTCGTCCGACTGGCGCTCCCCCGATCCGTGAAACCAACAGGCGATAAGGTCGCCCTTTGGCGTCTCGATAATACTCGACCCGTGGTTGTGCTTCTCATTGATGGGAAAAATGTGTTCACTTTCCATGGCCGGTGCAGAAAGGGCGCTCACCGCGATGATGGCACTTAAGAGGGGGATAGACATGGGGGTTCTCCAGGGCTTGCCCGTGGCGGGCGAACTGCTCACACGATGCACATTGGACCCCAGGCTCCTTCGCTGTGGTTTCAATGACCGCAGCGCACCGCCCGGCGTCAACGTGTTATCATAGGGAAAGCCAATGGTCCGGACAAACCGGCGGAAGGAGGCCCATGGAAAACCCCATCGCGTTTGACAGTCACCGTTCTCTGGTGCAGCTGGAGGATTCCGATTGGACCTTTTCGGTGGATGAATATGACGCACCGCCCCACGCCCACAGTCTGGCCACCAAACCGGTCGCCAAGTTGAATGCGGGCGAATTGATGCAACTGCTTCAATGGAAGGTGAGCCTGCGCTTCATCGTGCCGGCCGCCATCGCACGGCTCATGTCCAACCCCTTTCAACAGGCCGCCACCCATGAGGGAGACCTGATGGTGGCCCTGCTGGAGGCCGATCCGGCCTATTGGCGGGAACACTATGATCTCTGGTGCGTTATGGTCGATTTATTGGCCCAGGCCATCAACGACGTGACCAACCGGCTCGAAGCGGAAGAAGCGGGCGATTACCTCCCCCACTTTCTTGGCGATGACTTTATGGCCGCCGTGATGCATTTCAGAGACATTCACGGCTGAGTAGCCCCTTGCATAAACAGCAAAACGCCGCAGCGCATTGCGGCAAACAATGTATATCCTTACAGAAAGTCGGAACACGTTGAGCGAAATAGTTACCTGTACTACCGAAGAAGAAGATGCCGGCCTCCGGCTCGATGTGTATCTGGCTGGCGTCGTGGAAGACGCGACCCGCTCCTATCTGAAAAAACTCATCAAAGATAAGCGGGTTCTCATCGACGGCAAGGCCTGCACCAAGCCCGCGCGCTCGATGGTGGCCGGCGAAACCCTCACCATCGACGTGCCCCCTTCTCCCTCGGCCTGGCCCGAGCCGGAAGATATCCCCCTCGACATCCTCTATGAAGACGAAGACCTCGTACTCGTCAATAAGGCCTCGGGCATGGTGGTCCACCCCGCTCCCGGACACCACAACGGCACCCTGGTGAACGCCATCCTCCATGCCTGCCCCGACTTTAAGCGCGCAGGCGAAGACATGATACGGCCCGGCATCGTTCACCGGCTCGACCGGGACACCTCGGGCGTGATGGTGGTGGCTAAAAACGAAGTCGCCTTCAAGCACCTCGCTGCCCAGGCCGCTGCCCACACCTTCGAACGCCGCTACCTCTGCCTCGTGCGTGGGGAGTTCAAAGAAGACCGGGGCCGCGTCAACGCCAACATTGGCCGCAGTCTCACTGACCGCAGCAAAATGGCCGTCACCGGCATCCGCGCCAAGGAAGCCGTCACCAACTTTGAGGTCCTCGAACGCTTCGGCATCGCCTCCCTCGTGGGCCTCCAACTCGAAACCGGGCGCACCCACCAGATTCGCGTTCACATGCGCTTTGCCAGCCGCCCCGTGCTCGGCGACCCCATCTATGGCGAACACGAATACCGCCACTGGGTCATCTCCGACGAACTCCGCGCGGCCCTCAAAGGGCTCATCGGCCAGGCCCTCCACGCCGAACGACTGGGCATCACCCACCCCCGCACTGGCGAACGTCTTGTCTACAACGCCCCGCCGCCCCAGGATTTCCAAACCGCCCTCGACGCCCTCCGCGCCTACGAACGGTAGCACCGGGGACTGCACCGACGTCACGTATGTAACGCAACACGGTGTACGTGCGGGCGGAACAGATCACCCAAAAAATCAGTAGGCCACTCGATAGTCGGGGCTGTCCCCCTCCCCCACATGGCCTACCCTCTGGAGTGTGGCAGCCCGCCCTACTCGTTTTCCGCCATGGCATCAAATACGGCCAGGGCCTGGGTAACGAACCCGTCTACCAATGCAAGCTGATCTGCATCGAGCGCATCTCCCATCCGGTCCAGGCTACTGTGCAGGGCCCGCGCCTGGGCGGCGTTAAAATTTGTCATGGTGTACAGATCTTCCGACTGATCGAACTGCTCGATTTCACGAACCAACTCTTCAGCCACGACCTGGCTTGTCAGAATACGATTCTCTTCGTTCAATCCCGATGCCAACATATTCAACTGCCCTTCCACCAATTTCTCATAGAGAATCTGGTCGGCAACCGGCTCATAGTTGTCGTAAGCCGTCAGTTCTTCCGGGGTCAGAACATCGGTCAGCTTCGCCCGCAAGCTCGCTTCCAAGGTGAGCCGCTCGGCGCGCACCGATTTCGCGGTGCGGTCCTTCGTAGCGAACGCGCCCTGCATCAACTTCTGTTCCTTGAGCATGTTGGCCGCCATCGCCTCTTTGAAAGGCGCCGCCTGCTCGGGCGTCAGGCCGAGTTCCACAAGGAGGTCTCCGTAGATCATATCGACCATCGCACCTGCTTGTGCCTGCGCAATTCGCTCTTGTTGGGAGGGTTCGGCGTCATTAGCCTCTTCATCGTCTTTCCCATCATCCGACACGGCTTCGGGTACCTCCGGAGCCTCCTCCTCCATGGGAACCGGGCTATCTGCCTGGGATGCCTCCGCAAGCAACGCGTTGGCCTCAGCAAGCTTGGCTTCCGTCTCGCGAAGCTTTTCTTCAAGCATCACGTGTGCTGGAGCCTTCTCAATGGCGGGTTCCTTCACCACACCGGTGTGGTCGGCCGTAGACAGTGCATCGCGACTCTTCGTGAGTTGGCTGGTCAAGAATGCGCTGTAGAAGAACAATGCCAGGGCGACCGCCCAGCCGCCATATTGAATCACTTTGCCCATGAGATTATCTCCTGTATATGGTGTATATGGTGTAAAGATAATGGAAGAGTTCGTTCAAGCAGGCCCGTCCCCAGATGGAAGACCGGCGGTTTTGCGACGTGTATTCGCTATCTACCACTATATCACCCAAATTATTCAGTGATACGGAACTTTTCGGAGACGTGCGCGGCCACCCCTATGGAGCGTCGCCGGCCCGCCGGCACCACGCCACACATCAGCCCCCAATTTTTTCACGACCAGTTCGCTTTCCAGAGGGGGACGGCCCCGACTAGCAAGTTAGCATGCGTGGGCAAAGTCGCGATTGGGCCACTCGGTCCATGTGCGTGGCTTCACATCACGACGTCGGTGCAGTCCCCGGGGACTGCACCGACGTCACGTATTTGGAAAAGCGAAGCCAGCACATTGGCGAAACAGCCCACCGTAAGAAGCAACGCGCCATAAGATAGTCGGGGCCGTCCCCCGCCCCCACA
>JAUIMA010000385.1 GCA_030432675.1 Candidatus Hydrogenedentota bacterium
GTCATTCCACTGCCTCGTGGCGACGGTGGCGGTCAGTTGCTTGCTGTCCATGGGGGGGGCAGTGGCCGATAGCCCGTCGCGTGAAAAGCCCACCCGGACCCCGTTGAGCGGTACGCCGTGGACACCCACCGGCGCGGCACCCCAGCCCAAGGTCATCTATGGCGCGGACGATCGCATTGATCTCTATGAAGAGACCAATGCGACCCGTCGCTTGTGGGCCGCCTCCACCTGTGCCTTGTTGCGTGCAGGCGATGTGCAGGAAAACACCAACGGTACCGTTACGCTGCGGACCTTCGACTACAACGTTTGTTCCGATGAACCCTTCGCCAATCAGCCCGCTGCGGCGTTTTGCTCCGGTTTCATGGTGGGACCCGATATTATCGCCACGGCCGGCCATTGCTTTGATAATGGTGACATCGGCAGTGTCCGCTTTGTCTTTGGTTTCGTGATGGAAGATGCAAACACGCCCGTCACGACGGTCAACGCGAATCAGGTCTACACGGGCGTGGAGCTGTTGGGACAGGCGCTGGCCGGTGATTTGGACTATGCCGTTGTTCGGGTGGACCGGACGATTACGGCACCCAATGCAACCCCCTTTGACCTTCGTCGCGAAGGGGTCATCGCGGTGGGGGCGCCTATAGGTGTCATCGGCCATCCTTCTGGGCTTCCGCTCAAGCTGGCTTTTGGCAATGATACGGTGGTGCGCTCGAGTAGTAACTCCGGCTTTTTTGTCGCCAACCTGGATACGTACGGTGGCAACTCGGGTTCTCCTGTCATTGATCCCAACACGGGCATTGTCGAAGGTATTCTGGTTCGGGGCGAGACCGATTTCGTCAACGACAATGGGTGCCTGCGCTCCAACGTGGTGAGCAATACCGGGGGCCGGGGAGAAGATGTCAGCAAATCCACGACTTTTGCCGAGTTTGTGCCCTTGCTGGGAAGCTCGCTGACTCTGGACCAAGACGCTTATGGTTGCGGTGGCACGATGGAGATCCAGCTGACCGACCGGGATCTCACCGGAACCGGCACCAGCATGGTCGATCTGGTCACCTCAGGGGGCGATCTGGAAGTGCTCACCTTGACCGAGGTGGATAGCTCCGGTACCTTTACGGGGACCATCGAATTGGTGGACGCGGCAGTTTCTGTTTCCAGTGGACGACTCGAAATCGGTCCGGAAGTCACCATCACGGCCACCTACACCGACGTCGTGCATGACCCGGGTACACCCGACATGCTGACCGCATCGGCCCCGGTGGATTGTATTGCCCCGGTTATTGACGGCGTGGTTGTGGATCAGGTGGGCACCCAGGCCGCGTCGGTGAGCTTTCTGACCGATGAGTCCGCCTCGGGTACGGTGCGCTTTGGCACACAGTGCGAGAGTCCTTCTGGTCAGGCAACGTTCCTGCAACGTGAAGACCACGCAGTCACCCTGAACGGGTTACTGCCCAATACGACCTATTTCTTTTTTGTAGAGGCCATGGATGCCGCGGGGAACGTGACCTTGTCGGACAATGGCGGCAGCTGTTTTTCCTTCACGACCTTGGACGCGGCGGAATATTACACCGAGTATTTTCCGAGCGCGAAGCCTGATCTGGAAAATACCCTGCTTGAATTTACGCCGGACGAGACGGGCATGGTTTTTGACGTATGTCGCTCGAACATTTCGGCGCTTCCCGTTTCTACATCGGGTGCCACCATAGTCGGGCTGGCGGATGATGGTTCGGTGCTTATCACTTTGTCGGATGGGGCGGTGTTTCCCTTTTTCGGAACCCAGCATACCGAGCTCTACATCAACGCCAACGGCAATATTACATTTACGACCGATGACAGTGCCTTTGCCCCCGACCCGGCCACGCACTTCGAATTACGGCGAATCGCCCCCTGTTTTTCGGACCTCAATCCTACGGTTGGCGGCACAGTGTCGTACCTACAGCTGGCCGACCGTCTGGTGATTACCTATTCGGGGCTGCCCCATTTCGACCGGGGCGGCTCCAATACCTTTCAGGTGGAGCTCCATTTCAGCGGCGTTATCCGCATGGCTTACCTGGGGCTGACGGCGGCCCCGGCGGTCGTGGGATTATCGAATGGATTGGGACTGCAGGGAGATTTCGCCTCAACGAATCTCAGCGGGCAGGCGGTCTGCGAAGGCGGAAATTCGTTCTATCACAGCGCTGATACGAGCCGGAATAACACCATCGAGTTGAATGAACTCATCCGGGTTATCCAGTTCGTCAATACGGGCGGCTACCACTGCGATGCAGCCGGTGAAGATGGCTATGGGGCGGGGCCCGGAGACGAAAGCTGCACGCCCCACGACAGCGATTATGGCCCGCAGGATTGGAAAATAAACCTCACGGAAATTCTGCGTCTCGTGCAGTTCTTCAACGTGGGGGGCTATGCGGAAGACCCCGAGAACGCTACGGAAGATGGCTTCATTCCGATTGCAACCGCGAAGGGCCCGCGGGAAAACTGAGCAAGACGACTTCGCCCGCCGGGATATTGATGGTGAGCTCCGAGTCCGTCGTGCCCGTCACGAAGGCCTTACCCAGCAGGATTTCGTGACCCGCAGTGTTGCCGGTGACAGTGGCGATGCGGAAGGCCTTCGGGTCCGCTTGTTCCCCTTCGGTTGTCTTGGTGACGCCCAGGTTGTTGAAGACACCCACCAGAACACGGTCCCCCGATACGGCTTGGGCCATCCCTACCGAAACGTCAACCGTGTAGGGAAGTCGCCGGGCCATCGCGCTGAATATGGCTTCGTTGCATGCGGCGCTGTTGTCGAAGTAGATACCCTTGTCGGCACCGCGGGGCCGCGACGCATCAAAATACACGACCGCCTCGTAGGATTGGAGGAGCGTGTCGCTCACCCTATCGTCGAAGACATCGAAGCAACCAATCCATGGGGAAGGGGTGAGGTTGTGGACATCACCCCCGCCGCCGGCACGCTGTGTCGCCAGAAAGGTCTTTCCAAAACGGCGCAATTGGTCGTGGAAGGCATCGCCCTCGGGGGCAATACGCCACAATGTGTTGGTGAAGCCTGCCATGTAGCGGATATCGATGCCGAAGGTGTCACGGGGCATGACCAATGCCACGGGCACGATAGGGCGTGGAGCTGCCAATGACGCGGTGGTCTGCTGGAAGGATTGGACAATTTTTCCGTAGGTGGTGAGGGGATAGTCTTCCCAGTTGCTGAAATAGTTCTCCGCGCCCCACTCCTCCGACCACCAGGCCGCGCCGGACAGCCACGCATAGTAAAGCAGGCGTCGCTGCAGGGAGCGGCTGCTGCCATGTTGGGGGCCAATGTTGTAGCCATCCATGAGCTCTTTCATCTTGGGCTCGTGGGGCCACCATGGCGAGAAGTCGGTGGCACAGATGCACCCCGTCGGCCTTCCGCCCCACGGTTCATAGTAGGCACCGAAGGGTTTTCCATGTTGTTTCCCCGCACCCCGCGCACAGGCAATCTGGAAGGCCGTGAGGGGGACCTGGTTGCCGATTTCCGCCATGACGTTTTTTGCCCCGAGACGGAGTGCCGTGTGATGCACCTGTCCATGGCCGGTGACGGAAACCAATTGGCCTTCCGTGCGGGCGACAAGTGCCTTGAAGTAGTCGCTGAGATAGGCCTCCACATCGGACTGGGTCTTGAGTTCCCGGTAGATGGATTGAAAGAGTTCGAAGTCCCCGCTGGAGAAATAGGGACGGGCCATGCTGCCTTCGAGCTCCGTGAAGGATGCTGCCGCGAAGGGCAGCCCCTTATCGAGGATAAGCTGGTGGATGCGGTGGTAGTCGTGGGTGGGGGAGTTGGCCCACTCGTGGGCCTGGAAACCGAGGAAGTTGGGGTCGTCCTTCAGTTTCGCCGCGATGCCTTCAATACCCTCCAGGGACTGAAAGGGCATGCCCCCCATGATGCGGTCGATGTAGTAGGGCTTGCCCGTTTCTTTCGCGCCCTGCAGGAGTTCCGAGTCCCGCCAACGGGCGCCAAAGGGCGTGTCATCGAAACCGGTGTTGTGCAGACGAAAGCCTGCGTCTCCCAGCATGTCATGTTGCACGAGGCCATCGCGAAAGGCAGGCGTAGCGAATTGCAGGAAGGTCATGCCTTCCGTCACGCCGGTGCCGGTAACGAGGAAGGAGAGGAGGAGTGCGGAGAATACCGTGCCAAGACATGACGAGTGGCGCAGACGGGTGTGGCGAATGGGGGACATGTAGCTTCTCTCTATGGGGTGATGTGCGCAATAAGTAACATGGTTTTTAGCAGTATTTTATTGTTGATTCCATCTGGCTTCGCGGTTATGCTGCCAAAGCTGTTTTGTGGTCAATTATGGAGATATACAATGCGAATTACCAAATTGCATCGGGCCTTTGTGGGCCTTTCGTTGGGGCTTGCGGCCCTGGCTGTTCCGGCCTATGCCGATGGTCTTTACAATGATGGGATTTCGGATAGCGGACGGAACTTTACGGACCCCCGCTATCAACGGGCCACCATCGCACCGACCCTGGTGCATTTGGACCCGGGCGAAACCCAGCGTTTCAACGTGGTCATGGTGGCCACGCGGCTCATGGCCGCTGAGGTACCCGAGAAAGTCATCTGGTCGGTAAACGATATCGTCGGCGGCAACGACACGGTGGGCACGATTGACGAGGCGGGGAACTACACCGCGCCGGCGACCATGCCATCCCCGCGGGAGCTCAATATTGTGGCCGAAGTGCCCGAGGCGGCGAATCCTTTCCTCTTCGCCACGGTCATCATTGGCGACGACCCCATCGTCTACAAGTCCTTACACGTCTGGTCAGAAAAGCCGGGCACGGAAGGGGCCAACCTCTCTACGCCCCACGGCATCGGCCTGGACAAAGACGAGAACATCCTCATTGCCGACATGGGCAACTCCAAGGTGCACCGCTATTCCCAACAGGGCGAGTACCTCGGCAACATCGGTGAAGGGAGTGGCCGTGACGATGGAAAGATCAGCAAGCCCCGGGAAGTGACGAGCGATGTGGAGGGCCGCATCTTCGTGACGGACAGTAAAGGCGACCGGCCTCGCGTCCAGGTCTTTTCCCACGAGGGCGAGTTCCTCCAGATCTTTGCCGAGAAAGGACGGCTCCCCGGCATGCTGCTCCGCGCCCACGGCATGGACCACGACCGCGCCCGGAATCTCTTCGTGGTGGACGTGGACAACATGCGGGTCAACGTCTATGACCAGCACGGTAAGTCCCTCCGGGATTGGGGCCAGGAAGGTTTGCTCCCGGGACAGTTCAACGCACCCCACGGCCTTTTTGTCGACCGCAGCGGCGATGTCTTCGTAACGGGCTACTACGGGCCGACGCAGAAGTATAACGGATTCGGTGACTTCGTGACCGAATTCGCCCACGGCGCTCCGCCCGATGGCCCGAGCTACTTCCACAGTGTGGCCGGTGACAAGTGGGGCAATGCCTATCTCTCCGTGCGGAACAAGGGCGGCTACGACGGCGCCATCCAACGGGGTGACGAAGGCTATTACTCCATCATGAAATACAACAACAACGGTGACTTCATCTGCGGCTGGTCCTATTCGGCGAAAGAGCACTCCGAATCGGAAGTAACCGTGGCCGAAGATGGCCGCGTCTTCTGTCTCTTCAACGGCGGTGGTGAGTCGGGTGTAGAGACCTTCGCGCAGGAATAGCGCATCGGCGAGATGTATCGTATCGGGCAGTTGGTCATGGGTTGGCCATCTGCCCGTTTCTTTCGAGGGGCTCGTTCCCGAGGTCGCCAACGGATACGCAGCTGAGCAGCATACGGTGTGCTGACGCTGTGCCGCAGGAGCGGAAGGGTAGGCATTACCACGGGGGACCGTGGTAACGAGAGTCTATCCGTTTGTAACCTTCGGGCTGTTCACTGTCGCTCGGTAATATACAGTGATTCAGGTGGCTCGTTCCTACGGTCCCCCGTAGGAATGCAGTTCTTGCCGCTCCCGCGGCAACGCCGAAGGCGAGCTCGCTCCAACGGGCACGCAGCGGAGAAACACACACCACACGAATGCTGTGCCGCAGGAGCGGAAGGGTAGGCATTACCACCGGACCGTGGTAACGAGCAGACAACAAAGACTGGATACAACGATATGATGATAAGAAAAGGTGTTGAACGAACCGCGACCCGTACCTTTCTATTCCTCATCGTCTGCTGGGTTCTTCAGATTGGGCTGTTGTTGGTTTGGGCGGTAGAGGGTACGGCTCAGGGGGACTCGGAGGCGGATAGGGGCAAAGTCAGTATGACCTCGGCCGAAAAGGTCGCTGCTTTTCTGGATCCCCACAAGAATAAGATCTTTCTGCCCTCTTACGTTACCAACCGACTCTCCGAAGCGGATTTGCCTGCCCTCTATGACGCGC
>JAUIMA010000386.1 GCA_030432675.1 Candidatus Hydrogenedentota bacterium
TTGTACCAGTGCGGGATAGAGGCGATCGATATAAGCAGCAAAATCGCCCCAGGTCATGTAGATTTCGTGGGGGATGTACCAGCCATAGAACGCCGGGTGCGCTCCGAATCGTTCTCCGAGGTGGTCGACCGTTTTTCCGCAATAGGCCAATTCGCGCTCCAGATCACGGTGGCCGTACCAGTTGGGCGTAAAACCCGTATCCAGTAAGACCTGGAAGCCCAGCGAGTGGGCTTGGTCCATCAAGCCAGCCAGATGGACGCGATGCTCTTCGGTATCCAGGGCAGAGGCCGTATTGCTCAGCCAGAGCAAGTCAAAGCCCAATCTCTTTTGCTCGGCCAGCATGCGTTCCCACTCGTCCAGCGAGAAGGAACGGGGATGATACCACCACAAGTTTCCGGAGATGACCGGAGGGCAGGGTGTTGGCGCGGCATGGGCGGCCATCATGGGGGCGAGGCCCATACCCAGCGCGGCGTGCTGCAGAAACTGGCGACGCGTGCTCATGGCTCAGGCCTTATCCGCTTCGGGCACACCCACCAGCTTACGCCCGACGGCTTCGGCCACTTTGATGCCGTCGACGGCGGCCGACATGATGCCACCAGCAAAGCCCGCGCCTTCTCCCGCAGGGAAGAGGCCTGGTGTGTTGATGGATTCGAAATCGTCCCCCCGGGTCATGCGGATGGGGGAGGAGCTTCGTGTTTCCACGCCGGTAAGCACCGCATCGCCCAGGGCAAAGCCCCGGAGCTTGCGGTCGAAGGCCCCAATGGCCTCGCGCATGGCTTCAATGACATAGGGGGGAAGGCAGGCTTCCAGGTTGCAGGGCGTTACCCCAGGGGTGTAAGAAGGCTTCACGTTGCCCAGTTCGGTGGAGGCTTCCCCCTTGAGGAAATCGCGGATGAGTTGGGCGGGCGCGTGGTAGTTGGAGCCGCCCGTCTGGTAGGCCAGCTCTTCCCAGTGACGTTGGAATTCCACCCCGGCGAGCGGGTGTTCGCTACCAAAATCATCGGGAAAGACTTCGACGACGAGTCCACTGTTGGCGTTGGCCTCCGCACGGGAATAGTAGCTCATGCCATTGGTCACAACCCGGCCCGGCTCAGAGGCTGCCGCGATGACCTGACCCCCAGGGCACATGCAAAAGCTGTAGGCGGTGCGGCCGTTGCGGCAATGGTGAGCGAGCTTGTAGTCCCCTTTGCCTACTCTCGGGTGGCCCGCGAAATCGCCAAACTGCGAACGGTCCACGAGGTCTTGCGGGTGCTCCACCCGGGCGCCAATGGAGAAGGGTTTACGTTCAATGGCAATGCCCCGCTCGTGGAGCATGGCGAAGGTGTCGCGCGCACTGTGTCCCACGGCCATGATGACGGCCGGTGTGCGGATGGTCTCGCCGCTGTCGAGGGTGACCCCGGCGACCTTCCCGTCTTCGGTGAGGAGGTCGGTGACCTGGGTTTCAAAACGGGTCTCGCCCCCGGCCGCGTCAATGGCAGCGCGGAGACTGCGGACCACGCGGATCAGTTTGTAGGTGCCGATGTGGGGCTTGCCGATCCAGAGGATTTCCTCCGGGGCCCCGGCGATGACCATTTCCTCCAACACTTTCCGCATCCGGTTGTTCTTGTCTTTGATACGGGTCGTGAGTTTTCCGTCGGAGAAGGTGCCGGCACCGCCCTCACCAAACTGCACATTGGAGCGTTCGTTGAGCTTGCCGGTCTTCCAGAAGTGAAAAACATCCTTGGAGCGCGCCCGGGCCTTTTTCCCCCGCTCGATAATAATCGGGCGAAGTCCCATCTGGGCCAGGAGGAGGCCGGTGAACATGCCACAGGGTCCGATGCCTACCACGACGGGGCGGGGGTATTCCTTACCGGGCTCGGCCTCGGCCACGAGCTTGTAACGCGTGTCCGGGGAGGGCTTGATGTTCGGGGTGCCCGAGAGGGTGTCGAGCACGGATTCCTCCTCCTCGACTGTCACATCCAAGGTATAGCTGAGGCGAATGTTGGTTTTCTTGCGGGCATCCACATTGCGGCGAAAGACGGTAAAATCCGTGATTCGCGATTTGCTGACGGCCAACTTGCTGGCCATGGCGGCAAGGAGTTCGTCGTCGCTGTGGTCTAGGGGGAGAACGAGGTTGGTCAGGCGTATCATGAACTGCTCACGTGGCGGGTGCGTACAGGGCACAGGTTAAGGGTTACAAGGGGCCGCGCAGGGAGGCCCATGGAAAGGCACAATGGCCCTGAATGCGGCGATTTGGGTGCCCGTATTCTAGCATATTCATTAATTCAGATGGGATGTTCCCGCCGTCAGGACGGAAGTGGCCCATGGGTTCATGGTAGAATAGGGCTCCTTCGCGGTCGGGATGCTTCTCTATCCCCCGATGGACGTGCTCAGACTCGGTCCAATCGGCGTGACCAATTCCATATGGCAACAGAAGACACACAAATTTCCTATGGCACAACAAATCAAAATTCTCGTGGTGGGGGGCGGCCCCGCCGGCATGATGGCGGCCATTGTAGCGGCCCGACGTGGCGCCTACGTGACACTCGTGGAGCGTATGCCGAAAGTAGGAAAGAAGCTTCTGGCAACGGGGGCGGGGCAGTGTAATCTCTGCAATACCAAACCGACCCAGCGAAATTACCACGGCAACGATACGGACTTTATGATGCCTGCCCTGGCATCCTTCGGCGCGGATACCGCCCTGACGTTTTTTGATGCCCTGGGTATCGAGGTTCGGGAGGTTGAGCACGGTCGGGTCTTTCCCATTACCGGTCAGGCCTCCAACGTGTTGGATGTGTTGCGTTTCGAGATGTCCATGCTCGGTATCCGGGAAGTGACCGACGTAAAGATTCAAGACGTGCAAACGACCGACAAAGGGTTTCTGAGCATCTCGTCCGACGGCGAGCAATTCAAGTCCGATAAGGTGGTCATCGCAGCCGGAGGGACATCGAGTCCCAATCTCGGTTCGAATGGCGGTGGTTATAAAATCGCCAGCGCGCTCGGGCACACCGTGACCCACACCTTTCCGTCCCGGGTTCCCCTGGTGCTGGACACGTGGTTCCTCGCCCGTCTGAAGGGCGTCAAAGTGCGGGATGCGGGGATTTCATCTTTCGTGGATGGCGAATTACAGCGCCGCTCGGTGGGGGATTTGCTCTTCGCCGATTACGGCATTTCTGGCCCGCCCGTGTTGAATGTGAGCCGGACCATCGGTGAATTTGAGCGAAGTGATCGGGAGCTATCGGTCGCTATTGATCTCTTTCCAGAAGAGACCATGGAAAGTATGGAAGCACTCATTCGCAAACGTATTGCGCACGCGCCCTACAAAGATCTGGAAGTGTGCCTGATTGGTCTCCTTCACAAGCGTCTGATTCCCGTGCTGTTTGCTGAAGCGGGCCAGGAAGACCTGAAGCAGCTCTGCGGCAATCTCGACGATGGAGAAGTGAAGCGGTTGGTGGGCATCTTGAAAGATTGGCGCGTTCCCTGCACTGCCACCAAGTCCTGGATGAATTCGCAGGTCACCGCCGGTGGTGTAGATGTGTCGGAAGTCGACCCCCTGACTATGCAATCCCAGCTTGTTCCCGGCCTCTATTTCGCGGGCGAAGTGCTGGATATCGATGGAGATTGTGGGGGTTACAATCTGCAGTGGGCGTGGTCATCGGGCTATACGGCGGGGACCCACGCTTCCAGCCACCTGTAGCCCTCGACAGCACCCGGGTGGCGTGCTGGTGTACCGATACGGAAATCGCGTTATAACTTTCCCATTCGTCTTCCCATACCATAAAAACGCCATGATATCGTGCCACCCGATCCCAAGCGACCGCCGGTTGGGTTCGGGTGCCTTGACGCACGGTAATGTATGCCCTTGTGCAGCCTCCGCAGTCGAGTGGTTGATTGCTCTGACGGTCTAATGAAATTAATTGGCTCGAAGAGAGGGGCTGGGCGAACGAATCTTCCGCCGGATCTGCTATCAAGTCACCCGAATCCGAGCGTCAACGCACCCGAACGTGTGTTACACGATCGGGTGGCACCACCGAGTTGCATATTTCGGCGTAGGGCTCTAGAGAGAAACGGACAATCTTAATACGATTGACCTAGGTGCACCGATTTGTCCCGGCGCGCTTCGTTCGCTATAGTGCCGTCTTACTGTTTTCGCTGAATTCAGCGATATTTCCGACGTAAGGAGCCTATTTGGATGCGTGTAGGATGTTTTATTAAGCGGCCCGGTGTGATAGTGGGTCTTGCTGTCTTGATGTTTTCGGTGTGTGGAAATCTGATGGCCGCACCGTCTCAGCAGGTAGTCTACGAGGGCAGTGAGGGCCCCGGCCTGGGGAAACATATTGTGTTTCTTGCTTCGGACCACGAGTACCGGGGTGAGGAGAGCCTTCCCGCCCTGGCCCGCATCATGGCGAAACGCTATGGCTTCAAGTGCACGGTCATTTTTGGGGTGGACCCGGAAGATGGGACGCTCAAGCCAGGGAGCAGTCAACTCCGGGGCCTTTCGGTATTGAAAGAAGCGGATTTGATGGTGGTCTTCTTCCGCTTCATCAATATGGACGATGACGAGATGCAGCACTTTGTGGACTACGTGGACCGGGGCGGCCCCATTTTGGGATTACGCACGTCCACCCATGCCTTCAAGATTCCCGAAGGGCGTAAGTTCTACTCCTACGATTTTCGCTACCCCGGTGAAGAGCATTACATGGGTTTTGGCAGACAAGTCCTCGGGGAAACGTGGGTAACCCACTACGGAAAAAATCACGCCCAGAGTTCCATTCTGGCGGCGGAGCTGGACAACAAGGACCATCCCATTCTACGGGGCGTGACGGCCATGCACACCCAGGCGGGTGCCTACACGGCCGACCCCATCGAAGGCAGCACGGTATTGGCACGTTGCATCGTTCTGAATGGGATGACCATCGATTCGCCCGTCGATACGACGAAAGAATTGATGCCCGTCGTATGGACCCGGAACTACACCAGCAAATCGGGCAAGGTGGCGCGAATTTTTACGACGACCCAGGGGGCGTCAGAAGACATCCTCAATGAAGGTTTCCGCCGTCTGCTCGTTAATGCGCACCTCTGGTGCCTGGGTATGGAGGATTCCATCAAAGCCGATAATAGTGTAGACTTTGTCGGTCCCTATCATCCCAGCACCTTCAGCTTTACGGAGTTCCGTCGGGGCATTAAGCCGGAAGACGTCGCGGGTTGGGACACACCAATACTGAATCCGGAGGCACCGTTGGTGCTGGAAGAGGGCAAGTAATTTCCTGCCTCGCGGTGTGACCGCGAACAGACACACCTATCACTATGGGAGAATACGGTATGAAGTTTGGAATTCACATCCTGGTTGCTGCGGTGGCCTGTTGGGCCCCCTTTGCGGGTGCCCAAGTAACGCTTAGCGAGGGGGACCACGTCGCCTTCATCGGTAACGCCTTGCCTGATCGGATGCAGCATGAAGGCTGGCTGGAAACCTATTTACAGGCCGCTAATCCGGAAAAGAATTTAGTAATCCGCAATATGGGGTTCACGGGTGATCAGGTCGCATTGCGCCCCCGTAATGAAAACTTCCAAACGGTAGATGAGTCGCTGACGCTGGTCGAAGCCGATGTGATTTTCGTTTTTTTCGGCTACAATGAGTCTTTTGCCCGTGACCCCATGAAGTTTAAGGCGGAACTGGCCACCCTCATTGAAGAGGCCCAGGGGAAAAAATACAACGGTGAATCCGCACCGCGCCTGGTGTTGTTTTCACCGATTGCCCATGAAAACCTCAATTCGCCCGACTTCCCAAGTGGCGAAGAAAACAACCTGTGGCTCTCCATCTACACCGATGCAATGGCGCGGGTAGCCCATGAATATGAATTGCCCTTCGTGGACCTCTTTGCCGCCTCGCAGGCGCTCTACGAGGCGCAGGAAAAGCCCCTCACCATCAATGGTGTCCACCTCAATGCCCTCGGTAACCAATTGATTGGTAAGGCCATTGTCGATGCCCTCGGCATGTCCTATCCCGAAACGGGACTGACCGCGATTCGCAACGCGGTGCTGGAGAAAAACTGGTGCTGGTTCAACCGCTATCGGGCGACGGATGGTAACGACGTGTGGGGTAGCCGTTCTACCCTGGCGTTCGTGGATGACCAGACCAACGCCGAGGTTCTCCAACACGAACTGGTGATGCTGGACGTCATGACCGCCAATCGCGACACGGTAATCTGGAAGGCCACACAGGGCGAAATGGTGCCTGTGGATGACAGCAACGTGCCCAATCCCGTTCAGGTCATCACCAATATTGACAGTCGTCCCAATGGGGGCAATGGCTCCCTGGATCGCGTGCCTGCCGA
>JAUIMA010000387.1 GCA_030432675.1 Candidatus Hydrogenedentota bacterium
GTTCTGCGTCTTAATTGTTTGAAGGGAGATGTACCATGAAGCGAACATGTAATTCCCAATCGGGGATGAGCCTCTTGGAGGTAACCTTTGCCGCTGGCATTATGGCGACGGCATTGTCCCTCCTCTTCGGCTCTCTTATCAGCATCAGTCTGATTGGTCGTCTGAACGAGGACAAATCGGTGGCCCACACAGAGTTGGCCAGTACCATGGAGCAGCTCCGGAGTCTGGAGTTCTCAGACCTCATGACCTTCACGCCCCCCACCCCCACGACACCAGGGGTGGAGCAAACCCTGACCCTGGAGGCGTATTTCGCGGACGGGACGACGTTGGCCCTACCCCTGACGCCGAACATACTGGGAGAAGTCACCGTACCGGAGAACTTACCGAATCCGTTGGAAATACGGGCGACCCTTCTCTGGCAGAACGAGAAAGGCCACATTTTTCAGGCCCACGCCACGACTTCGGTGGGGCGCTGATATGAAGATGCGCACCCGATTGAGCCAACGTGGAATGACACTCCTTGAGCTGATGATGGCCATGAGCATCTTGACCGTCGTGATGGGCGTACTCTTTACCTTGTCTATCAGTATTGGGGATACGGCCAAACTGCAGGATGTAAAAGTCGTGAACAATGATGAAGCCCGACGGGCGCTGCAGGCCGTCGTGCCCCGCCTCCGTCACGCCCAGCGCTCCTCGATTAACACGGGAGATTTTCCGGGTGATGTGCTTCAGTTCCAGATGCCGACGGATCTCGACGGCAATGGCACTGCGGTGAACATCAGCGGCGATCTTGAGTTGGGCGACGTGGTTACGATTCAGCGGGATGTGAACGATGCCAATGAAGACGGCGTCACCAACACCCAACTCGTCATGATTTCCGGCGATACCGTGACGGTATTGGCCAATCAACTTGCTCCCGATGCCGGACCCGAGCCGGTCGAAGACGGAGCCGTAGCACCCGAGAACAACGCCGGTTTCTGGGTGGAAGAACAGAATGGTGGCATCCTTCTGACCATACGGACCCAGGGTGAATCCCGGCGCGGCACCCTGATCCGTCAACAGTTCACCGAGCTGGTGGATCCGAGGAACTAGCTATGACCATTAAAAAACGAAAAGCAAACGAGGGCATGGCCCTCATGATGGCGGTATTCTTTATTGGAGTGGCGGTCGTTATCGTAGGCAGTCTGTTGGGTCGCATGCTCCAGCAGCGCAAGGTCGTAGACCACTACGAAGACTACAAGAACGCCTTTCACGGCCTGGAAGGGGCTATCAGCAGCAGTAAGGTCGAACTAGAACAGGGCGATGACGGCATTATCGGCATGGAAGGCTGGGAACCCCAGTGGAGCGACGACAATGTGCTCCTGCTTCCCGAAATGGATGCGGACGGTGTATCCCCCCAACATCTGCAAACAATGGAAGACGTGGAGTTTGCCACCTATACGGTGGACTGGGCCAATGATGGACGCGACAGCAATGGTGACGGTATCGTGGACAGTACGGCGGAAAACTGGATGTATAGTGTCTACGCCATGGCCCGTGATGGTGCCACCAACCGCCGCGTCGAAGTCATTTACGAGGGCAGCAATGTCAACGTATGGGAAAACGCCATCTTTGCGGGCTCTGGTCAGGCCGGTGGCCTGATTAACGGCAACGTCAGTATCCACGGTTCGGTACACCTTCTGGGTGACAGTCTGGTTGTCGGTGCCCTGGCCCTCGCTGCTATCGATTTGAGCGGTACCAGCCTCATTCACAACAACTATGTGGGAGTTCCCGCAAATCTGGAAGTACGCGTTCCCCCACTCCCCCAGACCATATTTGAAGGGGAAACGGTTTCTACGCTGGAGGCCAAGCTGCGGGCAAAGGCCGGCCTGGTCGGCATGTCCGGCAACTCCGAAATCGGCGAGCCGAACATCCTGGGAAACACCTACAAGGAAACGATGGACGGGCTCTTCGTAACCAACGGATGGACCGGAAATTCTGTTATCGATGATGGTGACCGGGGTGACCCCACATCGGCCTTCAGTGACAACGGCTGGGATGAAACGTATGACTTGGGGGATAAGGTACCCTTCCCCGTATTGACAGATGATTGGCGCGACGCAACCAACGGTGCCAAAGTGCAGGATCCCGCTACGGGCACCTGGTATACCCATGAAGACTACTTCAATCAAGTCTTGGTGGCCGACCCCGACAACCCCGGCGACGGTGCCTACAATGGCGATATCACCATCAACGCACGGGGTTCCCACTATTACTGGAACGCCACCACCGGTGAAGAACTTTCGGGCTCCTTACCTGCCACCGCCCCCAATCCGACGGACGACTATATTCTCTTCAATGAGTCTACGGATGTGCTCGAAATTAATGGACAGATTCGTATTAATGGAAACCTTTCGTTCACGGGCAAGGGAAATCAGACGACCATTAATTACACCGGCCGAGCCGCGCTGCTGGTTTATGGCGATGTGGCCATTGATGCCAGTCTCATCTCGTGTAACAACGGTGACCCCAATGACATTGCCGACAGCTTTCCGGTCAATAACATCATCGGAATCATGGCGTCGGAGGACATGGTGGTGGGTTCCACCTCCCAATTGGACATCATGGGTGCCTTCTATGCCCAGAATAAGATTCAGTCTTCAAAACAGACCAACGTCATGGGGACCTTTGTTTCTAACTATTTCGATATGGGTACCAACGTCCCCAATATCTATCAGGTACCTGCTCTGGCAGACAATCTGCCACTCGGCATGATTGGCAATTATCCGATACTGGCGATCTCGCAGGTTGCCTGGAGGGAATTGGGCTTATGAGCCTGGAAGAAGAGAGCAATTTGAGTTGGATTATTCGCCATTGGTATGTCTGGCTGGTGTTGTTGGCCGTGGGCGTGGCCATTGGAATCGGACAGAGCGCAGGCCCTACGCCCGATGGCGTAGGGGCTCCGTCTCCGGAAAACCTGCGCCAGGATGAATTGCAAGCCAAGTTTAACGCCGCGCTGGCCAAGAAGCAGGAAACCGAGGCCACCCCGGTCGTTCAATCAACAGACGACGTGATTGCGGCCCACCAGGCACGGCTGGAAGAGCTGGAAGTCAATCCGGCCCCCGACGAGTCGGCGGCGTTATTGAACGCCCTGGGCAACCTCCACAAGCAGAAGAAACGGGACAACGCCACGGCCGCACGCTATTTCGAGCAGGTTATTGAGCGGTATCCCGAGTGGCCGGGTGTCAACGCCACGTTTCATCAGCTGATTTCCTGCTACACCCAATTGGAAGACCAGGAGAGTCTCCGTCTGCTCTATCGCAAGATGGTGACGTTCTTCCCTCAAGAGAGCAAAGAATACGAGTACGCGCAGGCGGCGTTGGCCGGTGAGATTCAGTGAATTTTCCGTGACTTTCGCCCTAAGTATGCTGATTGCCCCCTTTTTCACCAGATCAATCGGAAAAATGCGCAAAACACAGTAACTAATTTGTTTTAAGTTACTTACGCCACAATCGCCCCGTCCAAATCCTCTCATACAGGGGCATTCCGTCACCCCGCTGGTAAATTATTTCCGAAAGCGTGAATAATGTTGCGCCGACCGTTGTTTCCTATTTCATGGTAGGATGCATTCAGGCAAACGTGAGCAATACTGACAGGATTTGGACGGATGAGCTGTGTCGTAAAACCGAACTCGGGCATGAGCCTGCTGGAACTGACTTTCGCATCGGGTATTCTTGCGATGGCCTTGTCCCTGCTGTTTGGCTCGCTGATTTCGATTACCCTGGTGGCGCGCATCAACGAAGACATGGCCGTCGCGAATATCGAACTGGTTAACGTAATGGAATCCATCCGAACGATGACGTTAGACGAGTTGAAAGACTATGAGGCGCCCCCCTTGGAAAAGCCGGGCACCAAGCAGGCCGTTTCCCTGGTTTTCTATGACGAATTGGGCGAACAGGTCGCCCTCCCGCTATCGGACGACGATGCGGACAAATTTGAATCACCCGATTTGCCGAACCCGCTGGAGTTGGAAGCGACGTTGCTCTGGAGCAATGAAAAGGGACACATGTTTCGCGCAAGTGCCACCACGCTGGTAGGGCACTGAAATGAAACGGGGCATGAAGAAACGGGGTTCGACCCTGCTCGAATTGATGTTTGCGGTGGCCATCATGACCATCGTCATGGGCACCTTGTTTACGCTCTCTTTCAGCATCGGTGATACGGCCCAGCTCCAGGATGTAAAGATTACCAATATCGACGAAGGGCGTCGTGCCCTGTTGGGCATTGTGCCCCGGGTGCGCCAGGCCCATCGGCCCAGCGTTAATTTTGAAGATATGCCCAGTGATGTGTTGCGTTTTCGGATGCCGGAAGACATCGACGACAACGGGCTCGCGATTGATCGCTTCAATACGCTGGAGCTTGGCGATGAGATAATCATCCGACGTGACAACGATGATCTAAATAAAGATGGCGTGGCGGCTTCTCAGCTCATCATGATCCAGGGAGAAACGATTACCGTCCTGGCCAATGAGCTGTCGCCCGACGAAGGGCCCGACCCGGATTGGGAAGGCAATGGGGAACCGCCAGAAAATACGGCGGGGTTCTGGGTAGAAGTAGTTTCCGGTCGTTTGACCGTAACAATACGCACCGAAGGTACAACCCGACGAGGACAGGAAATAGGGCAGCAATTTACTCAAATCGTGGAACCGAGGAACTGAAATATGGATCTTAAGAACCCCCGTAGCAATCAAGGCATGGCCTTATTGATGGCCCTTTTCTTCATTGGCATCGCCGTGTTGATAGTGGGCGTGCTGATGACGCGCACCATGCAACAGCGCAAATCGGTGGCGCGCTATGAGGATTACAACAATTCGTTTCTGGGGCTGGAAGCCGCGATTAGCAAGAGCCGGGTGGAGTTGGAGAATGGTGAGGACGGTATCATCGGCATGGAGAACTGGGAACCCAAGTGGAGCGAAGACAACAAGCTCCTCCTGCCGGAGTTTGGCGATGCGGGCGTAGAGGCGCAGACCCTTCAATCCATGGACGATGTAGAGTATGCCTCCTATACGATTGCCTGGGCCGACGATGGACAGGATAATAATGGGGACGGGCTCATCGACGATATTAATGAAGAGTGGATGTATACGGTCTATGGCATGGCCAAGCGGGGCGCGGTCACGCGGAAGGTGGAGGTGGTGTATAAAGGCGACAACGTCAACGTGTGGCAAAACGCCGTTTTCGCGGGTCCAGGCCTCCTGGGTGGGCTCATCAATGGCAGTGTCAACGCCCGGGGTTCGGTCCATATGTTGGGCGACAGTTTGCTTGATGGCGTGGTCGGCCTGGCCACCTTGGGCCTTACAGGTACGACAACCATTCGCAATAATTACAACGGTATCCCCGATGAGTTGCGTGACCGCATACCAGCGCCTCCGCAGACGGTCGTGGAAGGGGAAACGGTGGATACCCTCGGGGCAAAGCTCCGCGCGAAGAACGGCATCTTGAGTCTTTCCGGTGCCTCTACCTTAGGCGATCCCCAAACGGTGGGCAACCTCGTAAAAGAAACCCTGGACGCCGTGTATGTAACGGGCGGCTGGGTCGGTGATGCGGTAACGCCCGATGGTGACCGGGGCGACCCCAACAATGTCTACAGCGATAATGGATGGGATGAGCTCTATGACCTCGGTGACAAGGTCGTCTTCCCCACCCTGGGCGATTTCTGGCAGGATGCCCAAGGGGGCGCGCAGGTGACCAATCCCGATACGGGCGAAGCGTACAAGCACGAAGAGTATTTTACGGAAGTGCTGGTGGGCGACAAGGACGACCCAAGCGATGGCATGTATACGGGGGACATGATCATCGACACCCAGGCAGACCACTTCTATTGGAACGCCACCACGGGCCAGCAGATGTCCGGTTCCCTCCCTGGAGCGGCACCGCCGAAAACGGAAGACTACATACTCTTTAACGAAGATGATGACCTGCTGGAAATCAATGGTCAGATCGTCGTGGATGGTGATCTCAAGTTCAAGGGAAAAGGCTCCCAGAAAACCATTTTCTACACCGGAAAGGGCGCTATTCTGGTCAACGGCGACGTGCAAATAGACTCTAACCTGCTCACGGTCAACAAGGGTGACCTTACGGACACGGGCGAGAGCTTTCCGGTGGATAACGCCCTGGGCATCATGTCCAAAAACGGCATCCTCATTGGCTCCAGTCTCCTCGACCTGCTCTTTTCCAAAGATTTGGATATCATGGGCGCCTTCTATGCCGAAAAACAGATTACGTCTTTGAAAAAAGCCAATGTGGCAGGCACCATGGTGTCCAGTT
>JAUIMA010000388.1 GCA_030432675.1 Candidatus Hydrogenedentota bacterium
TAGAGTCTGAAGCAACGCCTTGCGCTTTTCACCGTTTTCATCCTCCAACAGAGGGGTGCCATTCTTGTTCGCTAGTGCCGTCGGATTGAAGAAATTGCCGTCCAAAGTCGTGAACCAATCCAAAGCCTTCTCCTCCATCTGCCCCCGCAGAGAAAAAAGGCACCACAAACGCATTGGCCAAGGGCGTGGCAGATTGACTGGCGGGCATGGCTCCCGGCGCTAGCCGCACGAGACGCCCGCTATTAAGGCCCGAATCAAACAATGGCCCAATGGGCGCGCCCACACTCCACACTTCTCTCGATTCGGCATCGACGGCCAGCACCCCGGCACTCCCGTCGTAGGCCGTCCCCGGGCGCCCGACAACGGACACGAGCGCGACCTCCTGATCACCGACCCAGGACATGGTTTCCACCATCCAGTGTGCCGCCGGCAGCTGAACCCAGATTCGGTTTGACCCGTCAATCTGGAGCAGTTCCTGGCCCAGGCTCGCTGATCTTGGGATGGCCCGAGGCGCCTCTACCACCTGCCAATAAACGGCCCCGGCCATACCGAGCAAAATGAGCAACAGCAACATACCCTGCGCGAAGAAACTGATGGGGGCAAAACGCTTTCGCTCAGGGCGCAAGCGGACCTGCGGTCCGCGCAAGGGCCGCCGCTCTCCGGGAAGTGGGGTGTCCGCCCGACCTCCGGGAAGTTCCGCCATATCCCGAATAAAGGCGTTCAGCGCAGCAGGCAGAGCAGAAGCATCGCCATCCTGCTGCTGAATACGCTGGATCTCCGCCTGGATAATCTCACCGGTAGCCGGACGGCGGGATGGAGGCTTTTCAAGCATCACCGCGACCAAACGGGCCACCTCGTCCGGAATATCCGGACGAAGTCGGTTTAGTCGGGGAACTTCCTCATGGACGATTTGCTGGATCCTTGCGGGAATACTCTCCGCGCTAAAAGGCAGCGTGCCCGTCATCATCTCGAAGAGCATAACACCCAGGGAAAAAAAGTCGCTGCGCCTCCCAACCGGCACGCCACTCCCGCACTGCTCTGGGGACATGTAATCGGGTGTTCCAAAAAAGGCATAGCCTTGTCCGTGCTGTACCGCCTCTTCTTGCACCCGGGCAATACCAAAGTCGGTCAGACGAACATGACCCAGGCGGTCTAAGAGGATGTTTGCCGGTTTCACATCGCGATGGACGATACCGGCATCGTGGGCGCAATGCAACGCAACGGCAACCTGCCCCGCGATGTAAAACGCATGGCGCCAATTCAACGGGGCGTTTCGTCGGAGGAATCGGTCCAGCGCCTCCCCCTCGATATATTCCATCGCAATAAAGGGCGTACCATCGCGAATGCCCGCTTCATAGACGCCCACGATATGAGGATGCTGGAGAGGGGCCACAGCACGGGCCTCTTCAAGGAATCGCGCCACCTGTTCCTGGCTCCGAGCGAGGCTCCCCAAGAGGACTTTGAGCGCCACGGGACGGCCCAGTGCGGTGTCCTTGGCGAGATACACGGCCCCGGTCGCACCCCTTCCGAGGAGTGCTTCAACGGCATAATTTCCGAGGGACTTCCCGATAAGGGAGGCCTGGCCAGCGTGCTCTACCATCTGTTGTGATTCCAACTATATGCTCAACTATATCTTGTATTATAGCTGAACCTAGCATGAAATCACAGTCTTGTCAAGAGTTTAACGGCTTTCGCGTTTTTACGCCCTTTCTGCCACCCCAGACGTCCGCCTCGCTTCCGGCTGGACGACCTCCGCAGGCGGACGGACGTTTTGACGAGAGGGACCGATGATAAAGTCTACAAAGAGAAATCCCATAATCACCATCAGTAGAAACAGGGTGATCCCGATACAAACGATTATCATGCGCGGAAAGGGGTCATCCTTTGGTATATCACCCTTCGCGGCATTTGCCCGATATTGGGCCTCCAGTTGCTCTTGTTCATTCATGATCTTGCTCTTTCATGGTACGACTGGATAAATCTTCCGGGCCGCGAAACGTAACGGGCGGCGGACACTCCAATCCCTCTGCGCGCAGCGGTGCCACGAGTTCCCGGGCCGCTGCCACCCCGCGACGCAACCCGGGTGAAGCAGTGCTCTCCGCCGATTCCTCCGGTGTTTCCTGGTTGAGAAACAACGTTTGCGTGGGGAAGGCAAAGGATATGTTGAGGGACTTTGCGAGTCGGATAATGTCGAGGTAAAGCCGGTGTTTTTCTCGAAGCTCCGTACCCCAATCGGGGGTCTCGACGAAACAGTAGAGCAGGATATCGAGGGAAGATTCCGAGAACCCGTTGAGGTAAACGTGATAATAGTCTTTGCGGGTGTAGGGGTGGCTGCGAATCAGTTCGCGAATACCTTCGCAAAAGGCCTCAATTGATTCAGGCGGTGTGTCGTAGGTAACCCCCAGATTGGTCTTTATCCGCCGATAACGGCGCGCCCCCATGTTGTCGATATGGGCATTGGTCAACTCCGAGTTGGGCACCGTTATCAGGGAGTTGTAGAAGGTCCGAATACGGGTGCTGCGAATTCCGACCGACTCCACACTACCGTCGATACTTCCCACGGTCACCCAATCCCCGATACGAAAGGGCCGATCACTCAAAATGGTAACCGAGCCAAACACATTGGCGACCACATCTTTTGCGGCCAGGGCGAAAGCCAGCCCGCCCAGCCCTAAACCGGTTAACAGGCTCGCGGGGTTCTCGTTCAGCTGAAAAGCCAGTGCGACAAGCCCCACAACCACGATAGATATTTTCAGGGTGCGAACCACGATAGGCACGAGCAAATCGTCATGTTTGCTCGCGGATTGGAGCGCCCGCTCGGTCATGTATTTTCCGATAATATCCACAAGGCAATAGGCCGCCCATATCGCGCCTACCAGCGTCACGAAAAAGGCCGCGATGCGGAGCAACTTCAGGGCATCGGGGTTGAGCCCCAGCAGGGTCAACCCATAGAGCCAGACCCAGGCCATGAGGGCAATGCGGATGGGCCGGATAAAATCCCGTTCGAGACGGGTGTCATATTCGTAGCCCTTTCGCCGAAACCAATAACGAATAAATACACCCGTGATCAGCGTCAGAATACGGCTGATGAATACGCCGAGAAACACCAGTATGAGAAGCCCCAGCCACTGATAATTTCGAAGGTAGACGGGTGCCTCAAGTAAGGCCGGATAGCTGGTACCGGTCCAGTCTCGAATGCGGTTGGCCAGCGGCTTCGCATCGCTTTTCACCGCCAGACCACGTACCAGCGGTCGGTCTTTGTAATGCAGATATAAGTCTTCCAGGCTATCAAGCGTCCCCTTGGTGAAACGCCAGGCCTTCAGCTCTGACTCCTTGTCGTCGGGCACAGGCGCAAGCACGATACTGCCGATCCCGGCAGGGTCTTGAAAGAACACATAGGTTTCCCGGTCCGACTCAGGGGGAATTTCCGCAAATTCCACCAGTTTTATCCGGTCGATGAGCGCCTTGAGATCCGCAGCCGCGCTGCCCCCCACGCTCTCCCGATCCACTTCGGTCACATCACTGAGATCGAGGGTATTGATGGCATCGGCCTGGGTAAAACCATCCTCCCCGTTCATTCCCTTGATAAAGGCTTCCATCGTCACGCGGGGAGAACGCAGGGCATGCAAGAACTCGCTCTCCGCTGCTTTCACGGCCGCGTCCCGCCGGGCTACAATTGCTTCCAGTGAAGCGAGGTAGTCGGGCTCCAGACTTTGAGAGCTGATTCGCCACAGGCCATCGTCGTATTGGCGGAGGTAGAGCGTGAACTGATCCTCACCCTCACCGAGATTCACGTTGAGGTTGCGGGCAGTTGCTCCGGTCTCGATGGAGTCCATATCAAATTGGATGCCATCCATCGCGGCGAACAGGGTGTGGGCGGGCTGACTTCCCGCATTGACCCGCTCTTCTGGCGTGAGCTCTTCCCCGAGGTAGAGGCACTGGGTAGCATCCACCAGACGAGCTGCGTTCCCCGCCTTATAGCCGCGCATCGCTTCAAAGAAGGTCTTTACCGTCGCCCGTGGCGTCTCAAGATCCGCCGACTCCAGTGAACGCCCCATCCGCTCCGGGCGACGTTCTTGCGCGTCTGCAGCCGGCACCAGCGAAAGTGAAGGGCATATTACAAGGAGAATTAAGGAGAGAAGGCGGTACATGACGGGTCCTGGTACAGGCGATGGGTCGAATGAAAACGAGCCACAGGGGCGACACGGGCCATTGTACGGCGCAGTCTGAGGTCCGTTCAAACCGTACCCGTGTCCCCTGTACCCGAGCACCGCAGCCCGAACTGGAGCGCAGGAATGCCCCCGCATTCCTGCGTCCATACCCATTGACTCCCATCTGGGGGTCAATATTCCTCACCGGAGATTATTCCGTATGAGTAGGCTGACGCAATGGCTGTGCCAAAAAGCAAAGTGTCAGGAAACTGACACCTAATGGACTGATATGGAACGATTTAGGTCGAATTTCGCCGGTCATGCCGAAAAGCCAACGCCCGCGCCCGCCGTCCCGAATCCCACATTGGGACACCTAAGTGTCTCATTATGAGAATTTAGGGGATGCGACCCGCTCCCACTGGGTGCCGTCGGGTTGCTTAATCTCTGCAGGTTGGAAGCGTGTCTTATAGTTCATCGCATCACAATCTGGAATAAAGTACCCAAGATAGTAGTGGTCCAGATCCCATTTCGCGGCCAGATCCAACTCAAAAAGCGCTGACCAGGTCCCTGGACTGTATTCGGACGCATCGGGGTCGAAATAAAAGTACACCGTCGACAAGGCATGTTCCAGCCGATCAACGATGCCCACACCGACCAGGCGTTCGCCAATGCGATATTGAAATTCGAGCGTGGCGTAATCCAGGCAAGTATCGACCAAGAACGACGCATAACGCTCCCGGTCCATGGGGGCTTCTTCCGTCTTGTGCTGAAAAGCGAGGTAACGGGCATACAGGGCGGCCTTCTCGGGGGTGTAAGAGGGTGCACCCCATTTGACAGAAAAAACCCGTTGCCCCTTATTCCAGATACGCCGCTGAGATTTGGAACGGCGAAACTCGTGTACCGGCACGCGCAACACCCAACACTCCCGGCACTGGCTGCACACAGGGCGATACACATAACGCCCATTCCTGCGGTAGCCCCAATCCAGCAAATCCTGGTAGTGCCCATCTATCAGATAACCGTTTCCAAAACGAAACGTGGCCGTCTTTCCGGGCAGGTAGGGACAGGGGTCGGACACGTCACCCAGATGGATAGCGTCTTCGACCTCCTCTCGGTCCAACTCAAGTTTCATATTCAATCAACGTCCGAAGGTCTATACACCGCGCCCTCACCGCAGGATGAAGCGCTTTCCCCTACTATAACATGTCGTTCCCGGCACTCAGCTTAGTCTTGTGCCCGGAGCCATTCTTCATTGAAGGCCACCCGCTTGATACATTCACCCGAATCGAGCGTATAGGTGTACGCCACCTGAAGCTGTCCATCCGACGTCTGAACCACCGAGGGGTAGGACACGTGGGGATGATACCTGGGGCCATTCGTGCTGTCTTCTATGACACGCCGCACGGGCCAGGTCTTTCCTTCGTCGTCGGAAAGATAGGCCGTAAGCCGGGAGCGACCATGCCGTCCGTCGGTGCCCGTGAGATCATTGCAAATGAGCACCCAAGGCCCCGTTTTCAGCTTCAGCACCGCGACGCTCGAGTCGGGATTGGGAATCTCCAGGTCGTAGAAACGATGCCAATGCACACCCCCATCGTCGGACTCCGCCACCCGAATCTTCTTGTTAGGGCTCTTGTCCCGCCCATAGGCCACCACCGTGCCATCTTCCCGTGCGATAAGTGCAGGCTGGATGAGGCCATAGTCTGCCATGGGCGCACCGTACTCCCAGGTCTTCCCGCCGTCATCCGTAAAGGCCGTCATGGAGGTCAGGTAGAGATCGGAATAAAGTCCGATCGCCAGGCGCTTTTCCGAGAGCATGATGGGCGCGGTGCGCGGCATCCAGCTCATCATACCTGTCAAGCGTCCAAAAACCGGATCCTTCCATTCACTCAGATAGGTGCCATCCACCTGACTCATGCGAATTCCGTGGTCCAGACGACTGCGGTATTTCGTTTCGTTGTCAAAGCGCGCACCAAATTTGGCATCCACGCCCGCCGCCATCGTTTCCATCGCATCCGCCAGGCCTATGGGTTGTTCCAGGATGTTTCCGTTCCAGTCCCACTTGGGTGCGCCAGGCCCTTCGTAATCGGTCGAGGTGCGGTACTGGAGCAAAAAGGTCTCCCGCGTAT
>JAUIMA010000389.1 GCA_030432675.1 Candidatus Hydrogenedentota bacterium
CCTCGGCGGTGGCTCCCAGCAGGAACGGAAATAACAGGACAATTATCAGGCGAGATGTGACAGACATAGCGGCACCCCTTTGTTGGCAGTGAACGTTTAAACCGCTTTCTATCCTATCGAAATCTACGGATGCTGTCCATACCGCTACGATGGAACAGGTCCAGGTGCTTGCAACCGGCCCAATCCATCTGCGAAGATTTCCCTGTCGGAGCGGGGGCATTCTGCTCCGTATCCCATGTGCATCCCGCACCTACTTTACGTCGATGAGTACCATGAGTCGTTCCGAACCCACACATTCCCCCGAAGAAACCCAGCGCGGACTTCGTTACCTCTTGTTGGATGGCATGGCCTCCCAAACGATGGGCGTATTCACTACAGGCGCCTTTCTCGTGGCCTTCGCCCTTCACTTGGGCGCATCCAACGTGGTCATTGGACTCATTGCGGCCATCCAGCCCTTTTCCCAGATTATCCAAGTGCCCGCCATTTATCTGGTCGCCCGGTACCGGAAACGGCGTGCCCTCGTTGTGCTCAGTTGTATTGCGTCCCGCTTGCCCTGGTTCGGGGTGGCCGCCATTCCTTTTCTCTTGCCAGAAGTCGCCCGCATACCCGCACTGTTGTTGGGCCTTTGCCTCTACTTTGGCTTTGGTGCCATCGCCAGTTGTTCCTATAACTCCTGGATGCGCGACTTTATCCCTGAAAAGATTCTGGGTAGCTATTTCGCCAAACGGATGACCCTTTCCACCGCCCTTGGCGCGGCCCTGTGTCTGGTGGCGGGTTTCGCGGTGGATTTCTACCAACAGCAGACCGGCGACACGATGGGGATTTATTCCATCTATTTTGTCATCGGAGGCGTCGCGGGGCTCATCGGCACCGTCTTCCTCAGCCGGATTCCCGAGCCCGAAATGGCCGACCCACCGACTGAGGGCATGCGCGCTACCCTGCTGGCCCCCTTTCGCCACGCCAACTTCCGCAATCTCATTACGTTTCTTGGCGTGTGGAATCTCGCCATCAACTTTGCCGCCCCCTTCTTCACGGTGTACATGTTGAGTCGTCTGGGGCTCAGCATGGGCTACGTGCTCGCCCTTTCCGTAGTGAGCCAGATCATGAACGTACTCTTCTTTCGTGTTTGGGGCAACCTGGCAGACCGATTCTCTAATAAGTCGGTGCTCTCCGTATCCGGTGCAGCCTTCGTCTTCAGTTTTCTGCTCTGGCCCTTCACCACGCTGCCCGAGAGCCATCGTTTTACCTTGCCGCTTCTCGTGGGTATCCACGTGCTCGCAGGCATTTCCACGGCGGGCGTGGCCTTATGTTCCAGCAATATCACCCTCAAGGCCGCACCCCGGGGACAGGCCACAGCCTTTCTCGCCGTCAACGGCCTCGTTACCGGACTCGCCGCGACTATCGCCCCTATCTGTGGCGGCTTTCTCGCGGATTACTTCTCCACCCGTGAATTCAGTTTTGTCATGCACTATGGTCTTATCGGCGGGCCTAGCGAAGCATTCACCGCCCCGGCCCTGAATCTGCGGGGCCTCGATTTCCTCTTCGTACTCGCATTTTTTCTCGGATTATATGCCTTGCACCGGCTTTTGGCGGTCCGCGAAGAGGGCGAAGTCGAGGAGCGTATTGTGGTGCAAGAGTTTTACGGAGAAGTACGTAAATTCGCCCGGAGTGTCTCCAACATTGCCGGGATGCGCAGCCTCACCTACGCGCCCTTCGGCACCCTGCGCGAAGAGCGTCGTCGCCACCCCCGGCAATCGGGTCGTAGCGTCGGGTGGTGGCGGGGAGACTGAATATTACTGCGCTCTTCGGGCGTGAAGCAGACAAGCGCTGGATCGCTGCAGGTCATGGCGCCGTGCCATCATCTGAATCTACGGAGTTGTTGCCTGTCGTTGGCACATAGGTCATTGTCTTGACGACGTGCTCGACAATGGCACCGGCCAGGATCTGTTCCCCCACAAAGACGGTTCCGGCAAGCTCTTGCTCCAGTTGCGTGGCCTGTTTTTCGTTGTGGGAACGAATGACCACATGGATATCGGCATTGATGGCCTTGGCCACCTCGACCATACGCCGTACTTTTATCGTATCGGGCGTTGCAACAATGAGCACGGCGGCCCGGGCGATGTGGGCCTGGACGAGCACGACGGGGTCCGTAGCATCTCCGACGACGGCCGCTTTGCCCGCTTTTCGCAGACTTTCCACGAGTGTGCGTGATTCATCCACTACGACAACGGGCACGCCCTTGGCCGCAAGTTGGGCTTCAATCCCACGGCCTACCCGCCCATAGCCCACCAGCACAACCTGTTTGGCGAGAAAACGGTCTGCGGTAGATTGGGGCAGGGCCGCAAGGGGATCGATGGGCACGACTTTTCGGGGTGCGGGCATCGTGGGGGAGCAAATGGCGTCCTGCGTTTCTTTTAACAGCGTGCCTTCACCAAGTAGGAGCAAGGTGTCATACGGCTGAATTTGGGTCTGTCCCCGGGGCACGACGAAGCCATCGCCCCGCCCGATCAGGAGGATAAGAATGTCGGTGGGCACATCCAGGTCGGCCACCCGCTTGCCTACGGCACACATTTCCGGGAGGATTTCGATTTCCCGCGTTTCACCCTGAAGGAGTCCTTGGCGTTCAATGGATAACGAGAAGGTCGGCCGGGAGGCGAGGGGCTCATCCACCTTCAGTTTCCGGGCAATGGGCATGAGCAAGGTGCCTTGAATCATGACCGAGGTCAGTACAATAAAGAAAACCACGTCGAAAATAAGGGTCGATTGCTCGTAACCGGCCATGAGGGGATAGGTGGCCAGGACAATCGGTACGGCCCCCCGGAGTCCCGTCCACGAGACAAGGATTCGGTCGTTGCGGGAAAACTCACTGCCCCAGAGGCAGAGGAATACGGCCAGCGGCCGCGCCACAAACATCAAAAAGAGGGCGGCCAAGAGGGACATGAGCGCCACCCCGGGCAGTTCGGAGGGGTACACGAGGAGGCCCAGGACGAGGAACATGCCTATCTGCATGAGCCAGGCGATGCCGTCGTGAAATTTGGCCACGGAGCGCTTGTGCGCGAAATCGACGCCATTGAGCACGATACCGCACACGTAAACGGCGAGAAAACCATTTCCCTGCAGTATTTCAGCGGCCCCAAAGGTCAACAGCACGAGGCTCAGGCTTACCACGGGGTAAAGGCCTTCGTAGTCCAGCCGGATGCGATTCAGCAAAAACGCGGCGAAACGGCCAATGGCGAGTCCTGCGACCACGCCGAGCACCATATTAATAAAGAAGGCCATGATCAGGCTGGACCACGGTGCCTCGGGGGTAATAAGGAGCTGGGTGAGACTCAGGGTAAGGAAGATGGCCATGGGGTCGTTGCTGCCGGACTCAAATTCCAAGAGGGGACGTAGATTGCCTTTCAGGCCCACTCCTTTCCCGCGCAACACAGAAAACACGGCCGCCGCATCGGTGGAAGAGATAATCGCGCCCAGCAACAGCGAAACGACCGGCGAAAAACCGAATACCAGCCAGGCGAATAGTCCCATGGAGACGGCCGTAAGGACTACGCCGCCGGTGGAGAGAACGATGCCGCGCACCAGCACCGGGCGTATGAGGCGCCAATTGGTGTCCAGGCCGCCCGAGAATAGAATGAAGGCCAAGGCGATGGTGCCTACGAAATTTGCGGCGGCCGCATTTTCGAAGTAGATTCCCCCGGGGCCATCCGACCCGGCAAGCATCCCGATACAGAGGAAAACGACCAGTGCCGGCAGGCCCAGTCGGTCAGAAATACGACTTGCCAGGATGCTTGCGAAGACGAGTATGCCCGTCACAAGAAGAATTAAAGAAGGTTCTAACATAGTATTTCGATTCTATGGCTGTCTGTTCCGGGCTATGAAAGTTTGGCGGTATTATCTATACAATCGCTTGAAATGATTCTATTCGTATCATCCTGCGAATATTTCAGTCGGCGGCCGGGCTGAACGATAAATTTACGCCCGTCGGCCTGTCACGTGCCCCGGTTCATCTGATAGCATCCACTCATTACAATCTTCGTATCTCTGCGCCACGCTCTATTTCAGGAGTCCCATGCGAAATCAGCACCGAATCGCCGTCATTATTCCCGTACTCAATGAAGAAGATGCCATCGGGAAGGTCCTGGATGCCATTCCCGAATGGGTGGATGACGTCGTGGTGGTCGATAATGGTTCTACCGACGGGACGGCTGCGGTGGCCGCCGCCCATGGGGGGCGGGTAGTTTTCGAAGGGCAACGGGGCTATGGCGCGGCCTGTCTGGCAGGCATTGCCGCCTTAAAGGCACCGGAGATCGTGGTATTCCTTGATGGGGACTTTAGTGATCACCCGGAAGAAATGCCCTCGTTGGTTGACCCGATTATCGCGGGTGACGTGGATATGATGATAGGTTCTCGCGTGCGGGGTGTGCGGGAGCGGGGGGCGCTTACGCCCCAGGCCCACTTTGGCAATTGGTTGGCTACCCATCTGATTCGGTTCTTCTGGGGCATTCGCTATTCCGATTTGGGCCCGTTCCGGGCCATTCGTTATCGTAGTCTCCTCCAGTTGGATATGGCAGACCAGGACTATGGGTGGACCGTGGAAATGCAGATTAAGGCGGCCCTACACGGCTTGCCGGCCGATGAGGTGCCGGTTTCCTATCGAAAACGGGTGGGAATCTCGAAAGTTTCCGGGACCATTCGGGGCGTTTTCGGTGCGGGTTACAAGATATTGAGCACGATTTTCCTGTCGGCCCTCTTGGCGCGTCCCGCCTTGAAGACGGGCATACTGATTTTTTTCAGTCGATTTCCCGAGGCGGGCACGACCAAAACGCGCCTTATCCCAGCACTTGGTGCCGAAGGCGCGGCCGATTTACAGCGTCAAATGACCGAGCATACCCTGTCTGTCGCTCCGCCCTTGCGCAAAACCATGGATGTGGGCCTTCGATTCACGGGAGATAATCAGGCTCAGATGGCTGATTGGCTGGGGCCGGAGTTGCTTTATGCGCCCCAGGGGGATGGTGACTTGGGTGCGCGCATGGCCCGTGCGATGGAGGAGGCCTTTGCAGCCGCCTATGGGAAAGTTATTCTGGTGGGTTCAGACTGTCCCGCATTGGATAGCGCCACCACCACCGCTGCGGTGGAGGCTTTGGACAACCATGATATGGTCTTGGGGCCAGCGGCGGATGGAGGCTATTACCTTATCGGGATGACGCTCTCCGGCGCTCCGGAGGATATAAACGCCTTCTTTGCTGACATGAGCTGGGGGACCGATTCCGTGTTGGAGGCCACCCGGGCGAGGGCGGTCGAACAGGAACTTACGGTTTTTGAATTACCTGTTCACCCGGATGTTGACCTGCCAGAGGACTTGCCGGGCTGGGAAGCGGCCCGGGATCGCCATCGCGTCTCCATCGTCATTCCCACCTGGAATGAAGCGGAGCGGATTAGGCCCGTATTAAAAAGTCTGTTGCCCCTGGAAAATACGGAAGTCATCGTGGCCGATGGCGGTAGCACCGATGCTACGGTGGCTATTGCAAGGGAATTGGGGGTGCAGGTCGTGTCTTCTGTACGAGGCCGCGCTCACCAAATGAATGCCGGGGCAGACGCCGCCTCCGGGAATCTCCTGCTCTTCGTCCACGCAGATACCCAGCTTCCCCGGGACGCCATCGACTGCGTCCGCCGAGCCCTCGCCTTTCCGGAGGTCGCACTGGGGGCCTTCGAACTGCGAATCGATGGTCCCGGCGCACGCTATCGCTGGTTGGAACTAACAGCAAACGCGCGAAGCCGACGTCTGGGGGTTCCCTATGGTGACCAGGTGTTTTTCTTGCGTCGGGACGTGTTTGATGCACTCGGGGGCTATGCCGAGTGGCCTATTCTGGAGGATTATGACCTGGTGCGGCGTGCGCAACATAGAGGGACCCTTTATATTTCGCCGTCCCGGGTTCGAACGTCTGCCCGGCGGTGGGAGCGGGAAGGAATCATCCGTCTCACCTGCCGCAATATCGTGACCTTCTTCGCGTTCCCATTGGGCGTATCCCCCGCCCGTATTGCCCGCTGGTATGGGAGAGGGGAGGGTGAAGTTTGAAGGGTGAATTTTGAAGAGGGAATTTTGAAGAGGGAATTTTGAAGAGGGAATTTTGAAGAGGGAAGAGGGAAGAGGGAAGAGGGAAGAGGGAAGAGGGAAGAGGGCAGAGGGAAGAGGGAAGAGGGAAGTTTGAAGTTTGAAGTTTGAAGAGGAAACGCTTGCATCACCA
>JAUIMA010000390.1 GCA_030432675.1 Candidatus Hydrogenedentota bacterium
CCGGCGACAAAGAGATTCGCCATGCCTCTGCCGAGGTCAATCTGGTGGAAACTCTGCCTTCGGAAATGCCCTGGATTCAGCCCCAGCACATCCAGGAAAAAGCCTACAACAACGGCGGCATCTATGAAGGCGGCCACCTTTTCCACGGCCCTGCTTTCCAGGGACTGGACGCGGTAGATGGCGCCTCGGACGATATCCTTGTGGCCCTCGTAGGGAAAGCACCGGCTCCGAAAAACTGGATCATATCGCCCCTGCGGAATAGCTGGCTGGCCGATCCGCTCATTCTCGATAGTAGTTTCCAGATGATGATTCTCTGGAGTTTCCAGCAATACAACAGTGGCAGCCTGCCCAGTTTCATCGGGAGTTATCGTCAGTATGTGAACCGCTTCCCGAAAGAAGGGGCGCGCATTCTGATTCAGGTCATGGAGCATAGCAAAAGAAAAGCCACCGCCAACATCGAGTTTGTGGATACGCAGAAAGGCGACCTCATCGCCCGTATCGACGGCTATGAATGCACTTTGGTCGCTTCGCTGAAGGCGGCCTTTCAGAAAAACACCCTGGAGATTCCGGAATTGAGTAAAAAGTAACCCCTCGATTTCGAACCGTTTTCTGTGGCTGTCCTGGCCTTAGTGAGGCATCCCTATCCCCCTCACTGACGACAGGACAGCCACGCCCATTAACTACAGATTCGCCAGACGGAATCACCTCACACGCACCCCGGATTGTGCCGGGCGCGGGTGATGGCCGTTGAGACCGTCCCTGGGCGTTGGAATTGTTTGATGAAAAAACCTGCTATCGCCATCGTGGGTATGGGCGGCATCTTTCCCGACGCCCCCACGCCCGATGAATTCTGGAAGAACATCGTCGCGGGGAAAGCATCCGCCAAGGAAGCCCCGGAAAACCGCTGGCTCCTTACCAAAGAAGATGCCTTCGATCCGGGCGTGGGCACGCCCGACCATGTCTACTCGAAACGGGGCTGCTTCATCGATGACGACGCCTTCGCGCTGAACTACCCGTCGCTCCAGATTGACCCCAAACTCGTGGCCCAGTTGGACCCCGTTTATCAGGTCCTCCTCTATGCGGGGCAGATGGCCTTTCAGGATGCCGATGCGGACGGCTGGGACCACAGTACCACCGGCGTGATTATCGGCAACCTCGCCCTGCCCACGGAGCAGTCCTCCGCCCTGGCCCGGGAAATCCTGGGCCGCACCTTTGAAGAACGTCTCCTCGGTGACAGCGAAAGCCCCGAGCCGGTCCACCCCCTCAACCGCTATGTGACGGGCCTCCCGTCGGCCGTGTTGGCCAAGGCCCTCGGACTCGGCGGTGGCACCTACACCCTGGATGCGGCCTGCGCCTCCTCCCTCTATGCCGTAAAACTCGCGGTCGACGAACTCCAGTCTGGCCGCGCGGATGTCATGCTGGCCGGTGGCGTATCCCGTCCCGACCCCCTCTACACCCAGATGGGCTTTGCCCAGTTGCGCGCCCTGTCGCCCACCGGTATCTGCACGCCCTTTGACGAAGCGGGTGATGGCCTGGTCGTGGGCGAAGGCTCCGGTATCTTCGTGTTGAAACGCCTCGAGGACGCCGTCGCCGATGGCAACACCATCCATGGCGTCATTCGCGGCATCGGCCTCTCCAACGATGTGGGTGGCCGTCTCCTCGCCCCCACCAACGAAGGCCAACTACGGGCCATGCGTGCGGCCTATGAAGAAGCGGGCTGGAAGCCCCAGTCCGTCGACTTGATTGAATGCCATGCTACGGGCACGTCGGTGGGTGATGCCGTTGAAGTAGAAAGTCTCAAACAACTCTGGGACTGCGACACGTGGGAAGCCCAACAGTGTACCCTTGGCTCGGTGAAGTCCAATATCGGGCACACCCTCACTGCGGCGGGCTCTGCCGCCATGCTGAAGGTCCTGCTCGCCCTGCGCAACAAGGCCCTTCCCCCCACCGCAAGCTACGACCATTCCCCCGAGAATTGGGCGCTGGACAAGAGTCCCTTTCAGGTGCGCAAAGAAGTCGCGCCCTGGGAATCAGACGGCCCCCGCCGGGCGGGCGTCAGCGCCTTCGGTTTCGGCGGCATCAACGCCCACGTCTTGATCGAAGAATGGACGGCTCCCGAGGCGGAGCTCAAAGGCAGTTTCGAGCCGCTCGAAGGCCCCGAGTGCCCCATCGCCATCGTGGGGATGGATGCCCACTTCGGTCCCTGGGACGGCTTAGACGCGGTCCGGGAACGCCTCCTTGGGGGCGGCACAGCGCACGAAGCCCAATCACCCGCCCATTGGTGGGGCGTGGAAGAGACGGCCTGGTATCGCCGTGCCGGCCTGAGCCGCAATAACATTAGGGGCTATGGCATTGGCGAGGTCGCCGAGCGCGTGGACCGCTTCAAGATTCCCCCACGCGAACTCGAGGAAATGCTGCCCCAACAATTGCTCATGCTCCAGGTCGCCGTAAACGCCTGGGAGCACGCGGGCAATCGTGGAGACGGCGATGCCCACACCGGGGTCTACATCGGGTTGGGCCTCGACCTGAACACCACCAATTTTAACGTGCGCTGGTCCCTGCTCAATAAGGCGGCCCAGTGGATGAAGGCCCAAGGGGGCGATGTTTCCCCCGAGGCCGTTGCCGACTATCTCGCCCACCTCCGTGACGCGGCAGGACCGGCGTTAACAGCGAACCGCACCATGGGCGCCCTGGCCAGTATCGTCGCCAGTCGCATCGCGCGGGAGCTTCGTTGTGGCGGCCCGAGCTTCACGATTTCGAGCGAAGAAACTTCCGGCGTTCGCGCGTTGGAAGCCGCCGTTCGCGCTCTTCAGCAGGGCAGCCTGAATGAGGCCATCGTCGGTGCGGTGGATCTCGCGGGAGATGTACGCGCCGTTCTGGCGGCCCATCACCACAGCAATTACTCTCCCACCGGAGAAGGTGCCGGGTTTAACACGGGCTCCGATGGCACCCTCTACGGCGAAGGGGCCACGGCCCTCGTATTGAAACGCCTCGACGATGCCGAGCGGGATGGCGACACGGTCTACGCCGTCATCAAAGGGCTCGGTGCCGCATCAAGCGGCGGCGTCGACACCCCGGTGGCAGACCAGGCCTGTCGCGTCGCCCTGGAGCGGGCCTTTCAGGAAGCCCACTGCGACACCGCCTCCGTTTCCTATGTGGAAACCCAGGGGAGCGGAATTGACGCCGAAGACCAGTGCGAAGCTGCCGCCCTCGCGGCCGCCTATGCCCATACCGAGCCAGAGGGCGATGTACAGCACTGCTACATCGGCAGCGCGAAGAACGACATCGGTCACACCGGCGCTGCTGCGGGCCTGGCCAGCGTGCTCAAGGCCGCCCTGTGCCTCCACCATGAGATCATCCCGCCATTGCGTCGGGTAAGTAGTCCCCTGGACGCCCTGACAGAAGGCGACAGCCGCCTATGGGCACCGGACGCCCCCCAGTATTGGATCCACGATGACGCCACCGGCCCCCGCCGTGCTGCCGTAAGTGCATTGAGCTTCAACGGCAATGCCACCCACGTGGTCCTGGAATCCGCCCCCCACACGCCGGCGAGCGCACGGTGCCCGCAACCGCTGGGAGACCGGACAGAGGGCCTCTTCGTCGCAAGTGCTGAGAGTGCCGTCGCCCTCATCCGCGTATTGGACACCCTGAAGGCCACCATCCAACAGGACCACAATGCGCCCATTGAAGGACTGGCACGGACCTGGTGGCGAAGCCATCCCCTCAAGTCCTCGAATGGCCAACGTCATGTCTCTCTCATTGCGCGTTCGGTTTCAGAGCTCCTGGAACAGATTGCCTTTGTCCGCGACTCCCTCGAGAAACACCCCGAGCAAGGTATCGGCGGCATCCACCAGCACCCCGCCGCCCTCATGGCTCGGGACCGCGTCTTCTACGCCCCCAGCCCCCTCGGCACCACCGGCAAGGTAGCTTTTGTATTCCCCGGCTCCGGCAATCATTACGCGGGGATGGGACGGGAACTCTTCGCCCAATTCCCCGACGTGCTGCGCACCCAACAGGCCGAGAACAAGTTCCTACGCCAGCAATATCAATCCGACGTATTCTGGAAAAAAGAGACCGGCGATCTGAGCGACAACCACAAGGCCCTCATCTTCGGGCAGGTATCCCTCGGTACCGGCGTGAGTGATCTTGTCCGCAGTTTCGGGGTTTCCCCCCAGGCCGTCATTGGTTATTCCCTTGGCGAAACGGCCGGCCTCTTTTCCATGCGGGCCTGGCGTGATCGGGATGCCATGCTGGATCGCATCGCGGGGTCCCGTCTTTTCACCCACGAGTTAGCCGGTGACTGTGATGTCGCCCGTCGCGCCTGGTCCCTTCCCGGGAAAGACACGGTGGACTGGGTGCTCGGTGTGGTCGACCGCCCCATGAAAGTGGCCAAACAGGCCCTGAAGCGCCGCAAGAAGGTTTATCCGCTCATCGCCAACACCTTCCAGGAAACGGTCATCGGCGGCAACCGCAAGGCGGTGGAAAAACTCATCGCCAAATTGGAATGTCAGTTTATCCCGCTGGAAGGCGTCACCACCGTCCACTGTGACGTGGTCAAGGAAGTGGAAGACGAATACCGCGACCTCCACCTCTTTAACACCACGCCTCCTCCAGGCGTCCAGTTCTACAGTGGGGCCTGGGGCAAGGCCTATCCCGTGAGCCGGGAGAAATCCGCCGACTCCGTGCTGGCCCAGGCCATCGACGGCGTGGATTTCCCGGCCGTCATCGAGAGCGCCTACGAACAGGGCGTACGCTTCTTTGTCGAAATGGGACCCGGCAATTCGTGCAGCCGCATGATTAGCCGCATCCTCTCCGACAAGCCCCACATGGCCCGGGCCGTCTGCTACGACGGACAGGATGCCACCTCCCTCCTACTGCGCGCCTTAGGCCATCTCGTCGCCGAAGGAATTCCGGTAAACCTGGAAGCCCTCTACGGGCATGCCACATCGGCTGATGTGGCCCCCGCCGTGGACAAGCCCATGGTCCGCGTACAGGTCGGTGGCGCTCCTTTTGAGGTGCCGAAGCTACGCAAGCCGGAACCCGTTCTAGCCGAGGCACGGCGTGATGGCGCCCATGTCTCCAGGGACGGCAGGGACAGTGCTGCGCAATCCGCCGTGACCAAAGATAGACCGGTCACCCCGCGACCCGCTGTCGCACCAACTCCGTCCACCAAGCCCGCGACGTCCACGTGGTCCACGGTCCCCCAACCCATCGCGGCGAGTGCATCACCCCTGCTCGAAGGAATGGCCCAGGCTGAAGCCGCCACGGCGGCAGCCCATGCCCAATACCTGGCCTTCGCCGATTCCCTTCAGAGCACCTTGGCCGAAGGGATTTCCTGGCAGATGCAATTGCTCGCCGAGCCGGGCGCCACCCTGGAAATGCCCGCCGCCCCGACGACCCCGCTGGCGCCATCAGTACCCCGGCGGAGCGACGTGGTCTTTACCCGCGAGCAGTGCATGGAATATGCCATCGGCTCTATCGGAAAGATGCTTGGGGCCCAGTTTGCGCCCATTGATGCCCACCCCACGCGGGTGCGCCTGCCCGACGAACCCCTCATGCTGGTGGACCGCATCACCGACCTCGAAGGAGAGCCCGGCTCCATGACCTCGGGCCGCGTGGTCACGGAACACGATGTATTGCCCAATGGCTGGTACCTCGATGGGGGCCATATCCCCACCTGTATCGCCGTAGAAGCCGGCCAGGCGGACCTTTTCTTGTCCGCCTATCTGGGAATCGATTTTGAGACCAAGGGCCTCGCCATGTATCGGCTGTTGGACGCGGAAGTTACCTTCCACGACCACACGCCGGTGGCCGGTCAGGTCATTCGTTATGACATCCATATCGACCACTTTTTCCGCCACGGCAATCCGTGGTTCTTTAAGTTCTACTTCGACGCCGGAAGGCCCCTGCTCACCATGCGCAATGGCTGCGCCGGCTTCTTCACCGATGCGGACCTCGAAGCCGGTCAGGGCGTGGTCGATTCACGTCTCGACCTGCAGAACAATCAGGGAGCCCTTCCCGATGATTGGCGCGAGCTGGTTCCCATGGCACCAGCCCAATACAACGATGCCCAGGTGAACGCCCTGCGTGCCGGTGACCTGGCGGGCTGCTTTGGCAGTGCCTTCGCCGGATTGCCCCTGCCAAATCCCGTGCGTATCCCCGATGGCAAGATGAACCTCGTCCACCGCGTCCTGGAACTCACCCCCGGCGGGGGCCGTTATGGC
>JAUIMA010000391.1 GCA_030432675.1 Candidatus Hydrogenedentota bacterium
AAAGGTTTCGCCCCCGTCCCCTGCGGTGGTATGATGTAAGCCTCAGCATACCCATCTTTTTAAGAACAGCTTCCCGATAGGAGATGCATTACCCTATGCCAAAGGTATTGGTTCCCCTGGCCCCCGGATGCGAAGAGCTCGAGGCGGTTACAATCATCGACCTCTTGCGACGGGCGAATATTGAAGTAGTCACGGCGGGCCTCGATTCTGACCCCGTGGTCGCAAGCCGGGGACTCATCATTACGCCCGATACAACCTTGGAATATGCCGTAAGGCTGGATGATTTGGATATGATAGCCCTGCCGGGCGGCTTACCAGGTGCCGACAATCTGGCGGATTGCCCGTTGCTGGTGGATACGGTCACACGATTCGCCAGCGAAGGCCGGTTCGTCGCGGCCATTTGCGCCGCACCGCGTGTGCTGGCAAAGGCGGGACTGTTAGATGGCAAACGAGTTACCGCTTACCCTGGCTTTATCGACGGAGACGATTTCCCGGCGATTAACTGCACCGGGAGCGCCTTGGAAATCGATGGCAAGGTCATTACCTCCCGAGGCCCTGGCACCGCAATGGATTTTGCCCTCGCGCTGATTGAAGCCCTGACCGACAAAAAGACCCGTGACACGGTCGAAGCGGGGTTGGTGCGCTAATCCGCTCCTCTCCTGGGGGCCATCGCGCTACGTTGCATATTTCCCACAAAGCTGCTAGGTTTTAGGGGTGTTCCCCTATCGATGAACTACCGAGTCCCACGGATTAATTGCTTGTGAGACGGTGCGCACAGGCCGGGCCGTCTTCCGACACATTTCTTTGAAGGATGGCGACGTGCCCGATGACTTTCGAGAGTATATTGAGCCGATTGGTGCCTCATCCCCGTTGGATCGGGTACAACGCGGTACGGGGGATCCCCCTCCCCCGCCTGCCCGGGTCGCTATTCGAGGCAAGGTGCACGGTATTCGGCGGGGTCAAACCCACAAAGAGGGTCAACACCGATTGGATGTCTCCGTCGGCGGTGACGACGCGACTGAAATAATTGTCCGCGTTCCCAACGGTGCCTATGCCGGCCTGGAAGGAAAGCGGGTTGTAATACACGTGGAAGACTAGCCTCTTTTCACAAACGCATTGCATGGTATACACACCATAACCACAAGGAATAGACTATGTTTTTCTCCGGTATCAGTGACGAAGCCGGTCAGCCTATCGCCACACAGATCAAGGCCCACAAAGAGTTGGGTTGGAAACACCTCGAACTCCGCATGGTGGACGGAAACAACATTACCCAGCTCAGCGACGCGGACTTTGATGCCGTCGTGGCTGCCGTCCAGGAAGCTGAGATGGAAGTCTCCTGCTTTGGCAGCGCGATTGCCAATTGGGCCCGCCCGATTACCTGTGATGCGCAAATCGACATCGACGACCTGAAACAGGCAATTCCCCGGATGAAACGGCTGGGCACGGAGTTTATCCGGGTCATGAGTTATCCCAACGACCCGGATAATCCCATCGACGAGCCGACCTGGCGCAAGGAAGCCATCGCCCGCATGAAGACTCTGGCTAAAATGGCCGAGGACGGCGGCATCATCCTCGCCCACGAAAACTGCAGTGGTTGGGGCGGATTGTCGGCTGACAACAGCAACATCCTGCTGGAAGAAGTAAACAGCCCCGCGTTGAAAGTCGTCTACGATACCGGCAATCCCGTGAGTTACAAACAGGACGCCTGGGAATACTACCAAAAGGTCTACGACCACATTGCCTACGTCCACATCAAAGACGCCAATCTGGTCGACGGGGAAGCGGTCTATTGCTACTGTGGCGACGGTCAGGGTTTCGTAAAAGAAACGATTGCGGACCTGCTTTCCAAGGGCTACACGGGCGGCTTCTCCATTGAGCCACACCTGGCCGCCATCATCCACACGGGTGAAACCACCAACAATGCCGACGAACTCTACAATTCCTACACGGAATACGGCCGTCGACTGATGGCTATTGTGGACGAAGTCAAAACCGCGAAATAGCACAATCCCATCGCAGCCTTCGGGGCCGGGTAGGTACTCACCTATCCGGCCTCTTTCGATCCGACTGCGCGCGGCCACTACCCCAGGGTATCGATACCTTCTTCGGTGGCCTCGGGTGTCTCCGCTTGCACGTCGGCGCGGGCGGAATCATATGCACGAACGATGTCCTGCGCCAATACACTCTGCCGCTCCTTCTCGGGGAGCAACGGCAACCCGCGGGCCTGAACGACCGTTTCCAGATCGACTATTTCAGCACCCACGGCTTCAGCGGATGCCGGGGCCGTCAAGGGCTGATTGCGGCTGGCACCGTCATCACCATAGACCCCGTCGGAATCTGATTGTACATCCACATGCTGATAGGAGTCTCTCAGGGCAGCGGTCACCCGCTTGATGTCCTGAGGACTTGCCGCAGAGGCCTGTCGGGCCTCGTGTGCGGTTGCGGCTTGCGCGGGCGTGTCTACAGGACGACGCGTGCTGGCGGGAACCGCGTTGGGGTGGAATCCATCCACGTTCATGACCAAACCCTCCATTGTTTGGCATTCAACCTATTTGTCCGATTCGATTATCGGCAGGACGAACTGAATCCTTTAGTAAAAAGATTCACGAAATGCAAAACAGCCCAATAACCAATACAAACAGCGCCAATCAGTCGTCGATGGAAAAGCGTATTCCATTGATCTGGGAATGTTCGTAGGCCTTTCTGAGGAAGGTTGCGATGGTCTCCCCCGTCATTCCCGTGTCGGGAAGGGACACCGTGGCAATGTGATCGCCCTCCATGGCCCCGTGAAATTCACCCTCGTACTGCAGCGCTTCGAAGGGACTCAATCCGCGGTCATAGTGAAGCGCAACGCCCGAGGTGTAGCCGAATCCACCTTGCGACTCTTCGACGTTTATGGTTGTTTTTGATGTTTTTGGGTATTTTGCGAGGTCGCTCTCCGCAAATCGCTGTCGAATATAGGCACGGGATTCTCCTGCAATGCGCACGTCGATCCGCTGTCGTTTCTGCTCTAATTCGGCCTGAAGTAGTAATCGCTCCATAATACGTGCACCCAGGCTCCGCGCCTCCGGGCTTTCGTGCATTTCAACACCAAACAAGCACTTTACTGATTCATTTAGACCGCAAACCGACACATACCCGCTCATTTTCGTCATGTCGAAGACTGGGCCCTCACTTCCTTTCAGCGAAAGCAATGCAAGGGGGCCTGCGGCCCCTCGGTCCATAAGACCTTCGAGAAATTCGTACCGTTCCGACAAGCCACGGAAAACGATCCCCAGTCGCTTATCGAGGGCTTCCAGAAAGGCGCTTTCCTTGCCAGTCGCATAGGCGATACGGGGAAGGTTGAGCGATACATTGTGAAAGACTGCCCGGAGTGGCTCCCACGGAAGGTAGTCCGCGGCCGGCGCTTCGGGCCGAAAGTAGAAAGAGACGGGCCAGCCATCTTCCACCATGGTCGCTGCCTTGGCCAAGAAGGCCTCACTTCCCGGCTGCTGGAAGAAGTCTTTGCTCAGGCAGATCCCCACCCGGGGCGCGATGACGGGTAATCCGCTACAGGCAGCGAGCACTTCGAGGAATTTCCAGGCCAGTTGCTGGGCAGGGTGCTCAAGCTCTTTGTAGGTAGCGTCGGGCACGATTCCCTCGGGTCCCGCAACTTTGGATTCGGCCAGATGCTCCGGTACAGACCAATAAAAGCGCAGTTCCGTACCTTCTCCATCGCCTCCGTGGGCCAGGGCCCGATAGGCGAACTCATAGACCATCATCTGGGCAAATTGCCCCAATTCGACGGGGGTCAGTTCGCGCACGTAGGCCGCGAAGTGATAGTTCACCGCATCCCACTGCAAGGGACCGGAAACGCAGGCTTGAAAACTGGCGGTGGCTTTCGCCAACTGCGCGAGGAATGTCGCGGCATTCCGTGGGGGCGATGCAAAGTCGGGTGCACTGGGAATGCCCACGCCAAAAGCGGCAATCATGCCGGGCGACAATGTCACCTGATGGAGGCGATCAGGCTGACTCAGGTCGTGCAGATGAATCCCACCCGTCAAGTGCGCATCGCTCACGTGGGGCGCGTGTATCTGGGTAAGAGCGTACTCTTTCTTTACCGCCCCCGCGAGGACCCGGTCTGTGGCGATGGGATCCTGCCCGACGGTCGCGTCGGTAAGACCCCGAATGATGCGCTCACAATCATAAAGGGGAACACCGAGGCGTCTGTGGCGGTCCCGGTATTCGCTGAGTCCATGGGCTACAAGACGGGCCGCCACGAGCTCCCGCACCAAAGAGGTGGTCAGGTTTTCAATGTGGGCTGAGTCGAGTTGCTGTTCCACCTCGGTGGCCACCACCGTTGCCATGGACTCGTCGAGTCCCGTCTCCCGAACGAGGGCCTCCACGATCCGATCCCGATTCCAGGACAACACGGAGTCTTCACTGGTGCGGACGAAGAGGTTGCGCCCGCCCACGCCTTCCGACTCGTCTTCACGAGCCTCCTGGAGTTCACCGAGGAGGAGCCGCATATCGCCTTCGCGGAGCCGACGAATACGGGCCCGACGATCGCGGTAACGGGCATAGGCGAAGGCCGTTCGGATGTGGGTCATCTGTATCAATACGCGCTCGACAGCGTCATGAATGTGGTCCACCGTCGGCACATGACCGCCCAGCTGCTTGGTCAGGTAAATGGTAACGGCCCGCGCCAGACTCTGGGCCAGGTCCTGGTCCGTCCCACCGATGGAGTGGGCCGCCTGGAAGATGGCGTTGGCAATCTTGTTTCGGTCGAAGGACTCTTCCCGGCCATTCCGCTTGAGCACGGTGGTGAAGGGTTCAGGGGCCTCCACAAAAGGCAAGGGTAGAGACAACTGGGCATCATAGAGGCCTTCGTGGTCTTTTTTTTCGGAATCGTCGTAGTGATCAGAGTCGTCGTGGGTCATTTTGGGCTACGTCACCGTATGGGGTGTGGGAATGGGAGGAATGCAATCGCCCAGCCGGGCGGAACACGCAGTCTAGCGAATGGACGGCGCAGAGGGCAAGCATCCGGCGGGGAGAACTCCTTCCAGAGACCTCCACCGGGCCTCGGACGATTGGGGGCCCGTCGGCGTTCCACCCATGGGGACTGCCCCATCGGTCAGGACGCAGGTGCCCCTTCCGGGCTCATGACACTCCCCTGCTGTGCCATCTCGACAAGGACCGTCTGCAGTTGCTCGTGGACGGACCGGGCTGGCTCCTTCAAATCGGCTACAGCGAGCGGGTGAGACTCGTCGGGATCCACTTCCACATCGTAAAATCGTCCATCATCAAACAGTTTATAGCGGGTGGTCCGAGCCGAACGGCCCCGCCACTCCTTGCTCTTACCCCAACGAGGGTCGTAGTGGCAATAAAGCCAGGGCTTCTCCGCTGCCGCATCACCCCGCAACAGCGGCAGAAAACTTCGCCCGTCCAGGGCACTGTCGGTGTACGCCGGCCCCCCGGCCAAGTCCAATAACGTGGGAAAGAAGTCCTCAAAGCCAATGAGTTCGTCAGAGACGGCCCCCTCCATTGCGTTCCCCGGCCAATAGGCGACGAAGGGGACACGGGTTCCGGCATCCGTCATTTTCCCCTTTCCACCGGGAATGACGCGCGCACCCATCTTGGAGGTGATGCTCCGGTTGGTGCCATTATCCCCGGTGAAGAGAAAGACCGTATCTTCCGCAAGGCCCAGAGAAGCGACATGGTCGACCAGGCGCCCCACCACCTTGTCGGTGTAGGTCATCATGTCAGCGAAGTACCGAGATTCATCTTTGTGACGGTCGGTCGCCCAGTCTGCACTATCCGGTGTGGGTACGAAGGGATTATGCACCAGTACCATGGGATAGTAGAGCAAAAAGGGAACCTCGCGGTTTCGCGTCATAAAATCACAGGCGAAATCGGCAAAAACGTCGGGCCCGTAAACGTCCTCATCTCGCGGCAGGGTCTCCCCATTGCGCTCAATAAGGGGATTGGCGAATCGCTCCCCCTGCTTTTTCTCGTAGGTGAGTTGCCAGAGACAGTACTCATCGAATCCGAAGTGGGCAGGCAGGGTCTTGTCATGCCCCAATTGCCATTTTCCGGCGATGGCCGTCTGATATCCCGCCGCCTTGAGGGCATGACCAAAAGTCTTCTGATCCCGCTCCAGATGGGCAAAGCGCTTATAATTCCGAAAATTATAC
>JAUIMA010000392.1 GCA_030432675.1 Candidatus Hydrogenedentota bacterium
CTTCGATGACATTAAACCGTTTGTAGGGACTGGGGTCGGCCAGGAAGGTCCGCAAGGCCTCTTCCGTCGGGGGCACGCCCACCGTATCGAGGTATACCCGACGCAGGAAGGCCCCGTCGTCCAAAACCGGTGGCAGGGTGGTATTCTCGGCGACGTTGGGGGGCAGGGGCCAGGCGGCACCACCCGCAATCCAGGCCCGGAGGGCTTCCACCGCCTCCGCAGGGAGCGCCTTGCCGGTCGGCGGCATACGGAGGTCCTCGTCCGCGGTCTGGATGCGGGTCAGGAGCGCACTCGCCTCGGGATTGCCCGGGACGACTGCGGGCATTTCCGAATCACCCGATCGCAGAATCGACGCCCGACTGTCCAGCCGAATGCCTCCCTTTTCTTTTTCTCCATGGCAGCGAAAGCAGGCGTCTCGCAACACGGGCAACACCGATTCATGGAAGCTCCGGGCCGCTTCGGGGCTGGCCCCCGATGCCCCTTCGCGCAAGCGGTCTATCTTCGCCAGGATAAAGGCGTCGATGGGATGGGCACTGGCGGCACTATTGCCCACCGGCGGAGCAGGGCCAGGGTGAGCCTGTGCCCATTCCCGCGCCACGTCATGCCGTCGTTTCCAAAAATCATCGTGGGAGGACGCCATGGCCCGCCGGGTGTGGTCATCGTATTCCTGCAGGGATTCCTCCATGTTGGTGAGGATAGGTAACACGGCCTGGTCGGTCAGGGGGATAGGCGCGCTATCGGCCAGCGCGGGCAGGAGGACGTTGTAGGAATCTCCCCCTTCGGTCTCGATGGCCACGTTTATCTCGCCCGATTCCATCTTGAAACCGGTGCCTCCCACAAGCACTTCCAACACCACCCGGCACCTGGAAGGGCCCTGTGCCTGATCCGTCGCCACGTTCACCTGCCCGAAGACTTCCTGCATCCGGTGCCCATGGACCCGTAAGCCCGGGTGGGGCGGTATGGCCAGGGGTGTTATGGGCTGCTGTCCGTCGGTTTTCAGTCGGGGCGCGGGCTCGGTACGGGCGACGATTTCTCCATCGACCCAAAGACGACTCAAGCCCCGCGCACGGAGAAGTATCCTGGAGCTTCCCGGGGGCAAGTCCACATCCGCGACCATTCGAAGGAGTATGGTATCGGCCCAACGGGAGCGGGACCCGGAATCGTCGTAGCGCACGGGAATTCGGGGCAAGAGAAAGGCGCCTCCCACCCAACGGGCCGTCTCTTCTGGCCAGTACTCCCCCTGCTGTAGCCATCGCTTGGGACTCGGCATGCCTTCCGAAAAGGTGACCAGCACACGCCCCGGCGGCACGTCGTCGATGACCGGCATCACTTCGGGCATGGGCTCCTGGGTGCGGGGGCCACCCGCCCGATTAAATCGCTGAGCCATTTCCGCGTCTGAAACGAGCCGACGATGAATCGCCACACCGTCGAGATAGCCCCGGAAGCTGTTGGCGGGATTTCCGCCCAGGGCCGAGCCTATCCATACTTCATCATCATCCTGCACTGGCGGCCGGGTGGTCTTCCCCCCCCGGTCCCAGATTCCCGCCGTGGGTTTACCGTCTATCCAGCCGCCCATGGATTCCGGGTCGCCAAAGTGATAGGCCATGGCAATATGGTGCCACCCCAACTCCACATCCAGGGTCTCTTTCGAGGTCCACCGGTGGAACTGATACGCCCCGCTATCTGCCGTCGTGGCAAAAATAACACTCAGGACAGCCAGGCCATCCCCAACACCCACGAGCCGCAGGGACCAGTTTTGATTATTCTTGGGGAACTCGGGGGCCCCAGTGCGCCCTTTTCCCACCACATACATAGGCTGGCCTTTGCCAATCCGATCCACCTTGACCCACGCCTCGAGGGTAATGGCGTCGCCATTGCCGAAATCATAGGGACTATGCTCCCCGGGATCGGCCTGCGAGAAATAGCTTCCCTTACCGTTCAGGTAGACCGCCGTATTGTTGGGGTCCAAATCGGGAAACTCCGGTGCCGAGGGGCCCGCCATGTCACGTCGTACATCGCCGTGGGCCTTCAGGCCCGACGTGTCTTCTGTGCCGAATTCCCAACGGGCCGCAAGCGTTTTCTCCTCCGCCCACCCGTCGGCCAGCACCGACGCCCCCAGCACGAGCAACGTGAGGGTGTGGCACAACACGGGGCGGCTTCCCCGCCACCGATTGATGTGCCGCACGTCACCAGAGGGTTTCGTCACCATCGTTGCTCCCTTTTATCTTCGCTCATTTACGCCCCCGACGGGCGCCGTCTGCACTCAGGACACCCAGACGAATTCCCGGTGGTTCACCAGACTCCAGACGAGATCTTCATAGCGCTCACGCCACTCTGGTTCCAGCCGCGGGTCGGCGGGTGGACCCCGGCGAACCCGTTGCTCGATTTGCTGCTGTATGGTATTGGCGTCGGACTGGAGGTGGTTAAACCAGGTCACGAGCGGCAGGGGCTCTTCCTTGGGCAGGGCAGGGCGTGCCTCAGCGGGCAGGATGCGCACGTCGAAGCCTTCTGCGATAGTGCCCACGAAGGTTTTCCTCTCAGCATCATCTGGAAGTCGCCCGAGGAATCGTAAGAACAAGGTTTCCACCAGGCTTTCCGGTGTGTTGGTTTCCACGGCAAGGTCAGCCAGATAACTGTCCACCGCCGCCCGGGTCAGAGAAAGGGACAACGTACCATTGGCCAGAATCCCGGGCTGCAATACATTCGGTTCGGTCTCCCGGTGGGTAATGGGCTGCTGCCGCGACCCGGTCCAACCAAAGGCCTCCAGCACATCCGTCACGGCCTGGGCACGGGGCAGGGTCAGGCTCGGCCGATCCCGTTCATTGGCGAGGCTGGCGAACATCCAGGCCCGGTAGGGTGTACCCAGGGTCAGGCGGTTACTCACGGGGCGGCGGCCATCGTGCACGAAAGTAAGTTCTTCCACCTCCATCGGTGCCCCCGTAGCAGCGAAGAGCGAATCCACCACCTGCTCTGCCGTCAGACGCCGGGGCTCGGGTGCATTGAAAAAGCGCTGTTCTGGCGAGGCGTCCAGGTTTTTTCCGGTGGCTTCCCGTTGGTAGGCGTCCGACGTCATGATGAGACGCAGGATATGGCGCAGATCATAATCGTGGGCCACGAACTCGCGTGCCAGCCATTGGAGCAGTTCCGGGTGACTCGCGGGATGACCCTCCCAATCATAGACCGGTTCGACAATCCCGGCGCCCATGAGCCGCTTCCACACGCGGTTCACCATGACCTCGGCGAAGCGCTCGTTTTGCGGGGCCGTGATGAGGGTCGCCAGACGCTCTCGGGCGTCGTCGGCTTTTTCCATCAGGGCATCAATCGCCGGGCCGTCTTCCACGCCGCTGACCTGTCCAAAGGGCCATTGCGGCTCCACAGCTTCACCCGGTTTCAGGGTCACCCGGATGAGGGGAGCACGGTCCATAGTTTCAAAAAATTCGGCGGGTACGGTGCTCGACTTGGGTGCGGAAACCGCTTTACGGGAAAGCATGGCCGCCAGGGAAAAGAGGTCCCGCTGGGTGGAGCTGTGGTAGGGCGCATCGTGGCACCGGGCACATTGCATTTCCACACCAAGAAAGGCGGACGCGAGGATATGCCCCTTCGCGGCCATGGGGGCATCGTTTTCTGCGGCCATAGAGAACCCGGCACTTCCCCCTTCATGACGGCTGCCCCGCATCAGGATGAGCTCGGTGACCATCTGGTCGAGGGGTTTGTTGTCCCGCAAGGCGTCGAGCAGGAACCAGCGGAAGGGACCTGTGCTGTTTAAGGAGGCATTGATGATGGTGGGATTCTCCGCGAGGATATCCATCCAATAACCCATCCAGTGATCGGCACTGCGCTCATCGGCCACCATGCGGTCCACCCAGGTGAAGCGCTTGTAGGGATCGGCATCGGCCAGGAAATCGCGCAACGCGCCATCCGTGGGTGGTAGGCCCACCGTATCGAGGAAGAGGCGACGTAAGAAGGCGGCATCGGACACCACAGGAGCCAACGCCGTGTTGGCCGCCGCATCGGGCGAAGCCGGCCAGGGTGCGCCGTCTTTCACCCAGGCCTCCAGGGTCGCCACCTGCTCGGTGGGCAATCCGGTACCCGTGGGCGGCATCCGCACGTCTTCATCGGTGCTTCGAATACGATTAATGAGTTCACTCGCCGCCAAGTCGCCCGGGACGACCGCCGGAATCTCTGAATCGCCAGCCGCCAGGAGTGCCTCCCGGCTGTTCAGGCGAAGTCCGCCTTTTTCTTTTTCCCCGTGGCAGCGGAAACATCCCTCTTGAAGGATAGGCAATACCGTATTGTGGAATTGGCGTGCGCGCTCCAGGTTGTCTCCCGACGCGGCCTCTTGTGCCACCGCGATCTTTCGGAGCAGGAAGGCGTCCACCGGATGGGCAGTCTCCGCGCGGGCACCCACGGGGGCAGCCGGTGCCGGTTTTTCCGCTACCCACTGCCGCGCCACATCATGGCGTTGTTCCCAATGGGCGGTCCGGCTGGCGGCGGCGTCATGACGATTGGCATCGTCGAAATGGCCCAGAGAATCCTCTGCACGGGCGAGTACGGGCGCAACGGCGTTGTCGGTCAGGGGCAGGGCGGTATCGTTACCCTGCGCCTGCAACACATCAAAAGACTTCCCGTCGGGCGTTTCCACAGCGACCAGGGTTTCCCCCGCTTCGGTGCGGATGCTCTTGCCGCCCACCACGGTCTCAAAGACCACGCGGCGGGTGGTAGGCCCCTCTTCCGGAAAGGTCACCTCGCCAAAGACTTCCTGCATGCGGTAGCCCGGTACACGAAGTCCGGGATGGGGCGGCACCGCAAGGGGGGTAATGGGCTCCTCCCCGTTGGGGGGCTGCTTGGTCATGGCCTCGGTACGGGCGATAATTTCGCCATCGACCCAGAGCCGCCCCAGAGCACGGGCCCGCACGAGAAAGCGGTGGGTACCGGCGGGTAGGGACACGTCAGCCGCCATACGCACGAGGACGGGGGCCTTCCAGCTATCCCGAATACCCCACGTATCGTAACGGAGGGGAATGCGCGGCAGGAGAAAGGCGTCGCCGCTCCAACGGAGGGTTTCCTCGGGGAAAGCTTCGCCCTCGTTGAGCCAGCGGGTGTGGGTTGCCATCCCCTCGGAAAAGGTCATGAGCACCTTCCCCGGCGGCAAGGCATCGAAATCGGGCATGACTTCCGGCAGGGGGCCGATTACCCGGGGGCCGCCCACGCGATTAAACTTGGCGACCATGACGGCATCGTCGGGTATCGTGCGATGAATGGCAATGGCATCCAGGGCACCGTGAAAACTGTTGCCGGGATTGCCTCCCAGCGAGGAACCTATCCAGATAGCATCATCATCCACCACCGGGGCCGCGTGGGTTGCGCCACCCATATCCCAGGTTCCCTCGGTGGACTGGCCGTCGATCCAGCCCCGAATCGAGGCGGGGTCGCCAAAGCGATAGGAAACGGCGACATGGTGCCATCCGGTGACCACGTGGAACCCCGTCTTCGAGGTCCAGCGGTGCCACTGCCCCCCTCCCGCTCCCGGCCCCGACCGGAATAGGAAGCTCAGTTTCCCGACGCCGCCATCGGCCCCCACCACACGCAGCGCCCAATTCTGATTGTCTTTGGGAAAGCGGGGGTTATTGGTGCGGCCCTTGCCGACGACATACATGGGCTGGCCCGTGCGGATTTCCCCGATGTTCACCCAGGCTTCCAGGGTGATGGCGTCGCCATTCTTAAAGTCGAAGGGACTGTCGGCACCGGGATCGTCTACTGCGAGATAGCTGCCATCGCCATCCAGATAGACCGCGGTGTTATGGGCGGGAAAGTCGGGAAACTCGGGCGAAACAGGTCCCGCCTGATCCCGTTTCACGCCGCCGTGTGCCGCCAGGGGGGTAGTTTCCTCGGTCCCAAAATCCCAGCGGGCGGCCAGGGACGCCTCTACCCCGTACGCACTTCCCACGAGGCCCCAAATCAAGCCCGCAACTACCACTGATTTCCAATACATAGTCCAACGCACTCCAGTACTTCACAATAAACAGGTGCCCGAAAACCGTGCCGTCGGCGACAGGCGCTCATACTATCCTGACATTGGTATGGAACGGTATGCAAGAGCGCGACGCCAGGGGACGCCCGAATCCATGGGCTCCTCGCGCGGGCCCGTCACTTAATCCTCCACGCACACGAA
>JAUIMA010000393.1 GCA_030432675.1 Candidatus Hydrogenedentota bacterium
AGACATACCGTATATTTTCGTCGGCAACGATTTTCATAAGGGTCCTAATCGCGTGGCGATTTACTTCCAGGGGGGCGTGTCAGGGAGGTATTCTTCGAACTCGGCAATGACCGCGGACTCATAGGCTCCGGCATACTCTCCAGCGAAAAACTTGTCCAGCGCTTCCTCGTGAAAACGTTTCCAGGAAGCATCTTCATGTCCGGGATTGATGGGGTAGAAGAGGGCGCCATTGGCCTCGGCCGCCTTTCGGTCTCCCGGTGCGTCACCCACCATGAGAATGTGGGATTTTTCATACCGTCCTTCGGAAGCCAGGGCGATGTGTTCATTCTTCTTGCCCTGTTCCTGCCCGGCGATGGTGAAGACGTATTTCGCGAGATCCTGGCCTTCCCATTCTTCCCGCAAGGCACCGGTCGGTGTGGCGGAGCAAACCATGAGATCGGCCTGCGCGCCCGCTTTTTCGAGGGATTCACGGACGTACGGGAAGGGGGGCAACCCTTCGCCCACAATCTCGCCCACGGTGACGTTGACGGCTTTGCTCCAGGCCAGCGCCCGGTGCATATCCTCATGATCATGCTCCGCGCAATAGGCTTCGAGGGCAGGGTTGCCCAGTTTGGACTCGGTTTCCAACCACTTGCGCAGGTTGGGAATGTCTGGAAGGCTGAAGCCACGGGCGCGCACTTCCGGTCGGGCAATGAGGAGATCAAAGGCATCGACCAGTGCAGGAAAGCGATTGATACCGCGCCACTTGGAGTAGAGATTGACGAATTCGGCGGCCTCGCGGGCATACTTGGAAACCGCCTGCAATCCCCAGAACTTGATGATGTTGGGGATAAAGCACTCTTTGTGTTTCAACTCCATCGTGTCAAAGGCACAGCCATCGGAATCAATACAAATAAGAAAGTCGTGACTGGGTTTATGGTCGCGGAGGGGTTGGGTAGGATCACTCATGGGGAAACCTTTCTTCCAGACTGCGCATGACGCAGTAAATCTTATCGAGGGCTAGACGCCCGAAAAAGCAGAGAAACCACCGTCGACTGGAATCATCGTGCCGGTGACAAATTTTGAGGCATCACTGGCGAGCCATATAGCGGCCCCCTTCAACTCGTCGGCGTCTCCATAACGGCCCATGGGGGTGTGGTCGATGATGCTTTTGCCGCGCGCTGTGGGCGCGCCGGTGGTCTCATCGGTCAGGAGAAAACGATTCTGTTCGGTGAGGAAGAATCCGGGTGCAATAGCATTTACACGAAACTTCGGATTGTATTCCTGCGCCATGTGTACGGCGAGCCACTGGGTAAAGTTGCTTACGGCCGCCTTGGCAGCGCTGTAGCCCGGAATCCGCGTAAGGGGCCGAACAGCATTCATGGAAGTGATATTAATGATATTGCCCCCGTGCTCATTCTTCAACATGGCCTTGCCAAATATCTGCGTGGGGATGATGACTCCGCCGGCCAGATTCAAATCCATGATACGGGAAATCGCATCGTCCGGTATCTGAAAGAAAGATTGTTCGGGAGACGTCGTGGCTTCCTTGAGGTTGCCACCTACCCCATTGACGAGAATGTCGATATGCTCAAAATCCGCAAGGATTGCACTTTTGCAATCTTCCGTAATGCTGGCACAATGAACATCCAGGGCATAGGCATGGGCCTCACCGCCTGCGGCGACAATTTTATCCGCTACCCGTTTGGCATTGTCGACATTGCGACTGGTGACAGCCACCCGGGCTCCCGCCTCTGCAAGGCCTTCGGCGATGGCACCGCCAAGGGTGCCGCCGCCACCGGTTATAATTGCGGTTTTACCGGTCAGATCGAATAGCGGATGGAGTTGCATGAATTTCCTAGCGTTTAGTTGGTGGTACACTGTTGTGGAAGGCACCATTGTTTTTGCCGGCAGATTTGGAGTCTGCGTGTAGCTTGCCCCGCGTAACAGTAACAGAAATCTGAACGCCGATAGGGGGAGGGCGAAGTGTTCTACACAACAGGAACCCGGAAAATCCTAGCACATGGCCCCTATTCGCAACAAGGCGCGGGCCCCTTCTGGTCGAGGATGTGGTATAATGAACGTGCGAATTGGAATGGGGCAAATGGTCGTTATCGGCGGGGATTGGGACGGGAATTTGAGTCGTGCCGAGGGGATGATTGCCGAAGCGGCATCTGCCAATTGCGATATAGTTGTATTACCCGAATGTCTCGATCTCGGCTGGACCCATCCGTCAGCTGCGTCACGCGGAGCGCCACTTCCGGGGCCTTCATCGGAGCGCCTGGCGATAGCAGCGCGACAGCATGGCATCTATGTCGTCGCCGGTTTGACCGAGTTAACGGAGCAACACGTTTACAATGCGGCTGTTTTGCTTGACCCCGATGGTGCGTTGTTATTGACACATCGGAAGATCAACGAATTGGATATCGGGCAATCTTTATATTCGACGGGAGACCGTCTTTCTGTGACCGAAACACCGTGGGGACGGGTAGGACTGTTAATTTGTGCGGATAATTTTCCGGAGACCGACATGCTCGGGAAGAGCCTGGCAAGAATGGGTGCGCGAATCGTGTTATCACCTTGTGCCTGGGCCGTTCCCGCTGATTATGATCCGGTCGCCACACCCTATGGTGACCTCTGGAGAGACGCCTATCAGCGTCTCGCCCGAGACGAAGGTCTTGTCACGGTGGGGGTAAGCAATGTGGGACATCTGGAGAGCGGACCGTGGGCGGGGCGAATCTGTATTGGGAGTTCCCTCGCGATTGGATCGGAGGGGCAGGAATTGGCGCAAGCCCCTTATGGTGTCGATGCGGCAGGGCTCTTTACAGTAGAGGTAAGCCTTTAAATTCAGGGTTTTTCGCCGCGCTGAATTGAATTGAAATCGTCGTTCCGCTACCATCAGTGGAATTTATAGACAACGTCTTTCGGACGAATACCGTAACGGCCCGTGGGTCGTTTCATGAATGGAGTTGAATCGGATGCGAATCCTGGTGACGACCTTTGGAGGGGATGGTGGGAAATCCGGCGTAAGCCAGTACATCATACAATTTCTGCGATATTGTCGAGAATGCGCGCCCGACATGAACTTCGATGTTATTCTTTATGAAGACGAGAAGGCGGTCTATACGGATCAAGATCCGGCGTTTGAAACCATCTGCCAGGCCGAATGGTTGCGATCCGCGTCGGTGAATATCCTGTGGCATCAATGGGGGCTCCCTGCCCTCTGCAGGAAAAATGGATATGATGCGGTGTTTATCCCGGGTGGTAATCGCCGATTGCCTTGGCGATTGCCCTGTCCAACGGTGGTCACCTGTCATGACCTCGGCATTCTCCATGTTCCGGACAAATACGATGCCGTCCACCGCTTCTATAATCTCCGGGTTTTACCCCATCTCCTCAAACGACAGACGCGCATTCTGACCGTAAGTGAAACGAGTAAAGAAGACATCGTTTCTTACACCGGCGTCCCCGATGAGCAGGTGACCGTCACCCTCAACGGCGTGGACCATGAAACCTATCAGCCCGGGGATTACGACGCATCGCGGGCCCTTGTGGCGAAGAACTACGGTGTTGAAACACCCTATCTTCTCTATATTGCCCGCATTGATCATCCGGGGAAGAATCACATCCGCCTCATCGAAGCCTTCGCCCGTTTAAAGGCAGAGACCGACTTGCCCCATACGCTGGTGCTCGCAGGAAGTGATTGGAGTCGGGCCGAGGAGGTCCACGAAGTGGCGAAGCAGTCCAGCGCAACAGAGCACATCGTATTTACCGGATTCGCGCCGAGCGAAGATTTGCCGGCCCTCTATTGTGGTGCGGATTTGTTCGTTTTTCCTTCCTTGTTTGAAGGCTTTGGCATTCCGATTGTAGAGGCAATGAATTGCGGTACGCCCGTGGCCTGCGCAGACATTTCCTGTTTGCCGGAGATCGCGGGCGATGCGGCGGTACTCTTCGACCCGTACGACACCGCCGCTATGGCCCAGGCTCTGGAGCGGGCCCTTACGGATGAAGACCTTCGGACTCAATGCATTGAGCGGGGTAAAATTCGTGCCAAACGCTACAACTGGCGGGATACCGTTCAGCAAACTGTAGATATTATTCGTGAAGTAAGTACCTCCCAAAACGAAATTGAGAAACAAATTAATGAGTGATACAACGCCAGATAGTGGGGACGCTCCCCGTTGTACAATGGATGGCCTGGAAACAATCCGTCTCTTTAACATGCCCATCAACAACCTGACGCTCGAGGAAACGTTGAGCAACATCGGGGCTCATATTGAAGCGGGTAAACAGGGCTATGTTGTGACGCCTAATGTGGATCATGCGGTAGAGTATGCAAAGAATGAACTCTTCCGGCAAGCCTATCAAAACGCCTGTTTCGTGTTAGCAGATGGTGTGCCCCTGCTATGGGCCGGAAAGCTTTTCGGCAAGCCCATCAAAGAAAAAATAAGTGGCTCCGATCTGCTCTATTGGTTGTCAGACTACGCCGCGCAGCATGGGCATTCGATCTTTTTGTTGGGGGCCGCCGAGGGTGTCGGAGAAGAAGCGGGCCGTATTCTTCAGGAGACGTATCCGGGTTTGAAGGTGGCCGGCACCTATTCGCCCCCCCTCGGCTTTGAGAAAGATCCCGTGGAGAATCAGAAGGCTATCGATGCCATCAAAGAGTCGGGTGCCGCCATCTGTTACACGGCCTTGGGTGCGCCAAAGCAGGACCTGTGGAATTGGCAGTACCACGCGGAGACAGGGGCCAATCTCTGTCTCGGTATTGGAGCTTCGCTCGACTTTGTCTCAGGGCGTGTACGGCGTGCTCCGGTCTGGATGCAGCGCTGCGGATTGGAATGGACCTGGCGTATCCTGCAAGAGCCGGTACGGATGGGCAAGCGTTATCTGATACGGGACGCCTATGTGCTGGTGTTATTGTGGCGGGAGTGGCGCCATGGGAGTCCCCCATGGAATACACCTGATCAGACTGCATAACAAGTTTTGAACTTCAGCGTGTGGACCGTTAGAATACAGGCTGTTTAAGAGGGGGATGCAGCCCGTATAGCGTTGTCTTGCGGGTGTGGAAAGCATACCGAAGGGAGAACGTATGGGGACCCAATGGGCCACTACGTACGCTGCTCAGATTGCCGAGCATATGACCCAGGCGCTCATGGTAACCGATCCGGAATTTCGTGTATTGCACGGAAACAAGCGGGTCGCGGAACTTCTTCAAGTTTCGGACGTTGCTGAGCTGGTCGGCACCCGTCTGACTTCGCAGGCCGACTCCGGGGCAATCATTGTGTCCCCGGGGTTCCAACACGAAGTATCGGGGGAGGCGCTCGACGGGCATTATCATCTCACTAGCCCCTTCGGCAAGGAGGTAGAGGTCCAACTTACCTTCGTGGCGACGGAGGCCCCGCAGGAAGGATTCCTTGTTTGGTTGAACGCTGCAAGGAGCATGGAGGCCATCGACAACGAAGTATTCCAGTCGGAAAAACTCGCGGCCATGGACAATATAGTCGCGGGGGTGGCCCATGAACTAAACAATCCCATGACGGCCATTCTTGGATACTCGGAACTGCTGCTCCAGAGCGAGCAGAATCCCCGTCGGAAACAGCGCATTGCGTTAATCACCGAAGAGGCCGATCGGTGTGCGAAGATTATCGCCAATATGCTCTCTTTCACGAGGAGCTTTGGTAACAAAGTCGAAATGGCTAATCTGGGCCTCCTGTTGGATGAGGTGATTTCACTGCGAGCCTATCAAATGCGGGTAGATGGCATTGAACTGGATGTTCAGGTTGATCGCAATATTCCCATGAGTGCGGTTCAACCCTCGGCCATGCGGCGACTCTTTCTTAATATCGTGCATAACGCCCACCAGGCCTTACAGTCCGTAGGGGATTCGAATCGTCATTTTGACGTGGCTTTGACGTACTCAGACGAGCGCATCCATATTCGAATGAGCGATTCCGGGTGTGGCATACCGGAAGATGTGCGCTACAAAATTTTTGACCCCTTCTTCTCGACCCGCCCGCTGGGTGAAGGTATGGGGTTGGGGCTGAGTGTGGCCTACGGCATCGTGCATGAACACAAAGGAAAAATATGGATGGAACCCCGAGATGGGGGAGGGACGACCATTCTCATGGAGTTTCCCATTAATCAGCCCACGTAGGGGAAACGCCTCAGCGAAATGGATCAGGAAGGTTTCTC
>JAUIMA010000394.1 GCA_030432675.1 Candidatus Hydrogenedentota bacterium
GATGGCATGGTGGGCATTGGTGCAAAGATTGGTGATGACCTGATGTAGCTGGGTGATGTCGCCCTTGACTACGAGCTGCGATTGGAGGATTTCTAACCCAATCTCTACACTGGCGGGAAGGGAACCGCGCAGAAACTGGACGATATCCCGTAGAAGTTGGGCAATGTCGACGGGCTGGACGGTAGCGTCTGTAACGCGACTGAATGTGAGTATTTGCTCGATAAGTCGAGCGGCCCGCTGTCCACCATACTCTATTTCTTCGAGGCAGTGGGCTATGAGTTCATGATCATTCGGGTCACTTTCCCGCGCGTGGCGGCAGTTGCCCAACATGATGTGCAGAATGTTATTGAAATCGTGGGCGATTCCACCCGCCAGCGTGCCGATGGCTTCCATTTTTTGCGACTGGAGCAGTTGGCCTTCCAGCGCGCGTTCCTGCGTCACATCCCGGAACAGTCCAACGACTTTGGTCGTCGCGCCATGGCTATCGAGCACAGGGGACATGGTGACGGTCTCAACGTAGTTCCGGCCAGTCCGGTCGGTATGGCTATGTTCACCCTTCCATGTCTCGCTGGACATCACCGTTTGCCAAACCGAGTCAAGGAGTTCCTGACATCCGGGGGCTTTGTAAACGTACTTGAGGGACTGGCCCAACAGCTCTTCCCGCGCGTATCCTGTGAGTGACTGAAAAGCAGGGTTGGCGTATTCGACGCGCTGTGTGGTGTCTGCAATCAAAATACCTTCTGCGGCATGGTCAATGGCCGTGGCCAATTCATGGAGTACCGCTTCCCGCGCCCGTATCTCTGTGAGGTCGACGGTGTGCCCCAAGATCTCTTCAATTACGCCATCAGGCCCCGTCAGGGGAACAAAACTCGACTGGAAATGGCGGGAGCGCCCCTCAAAAATAACTTCATACTCAAACTCGCTGTTCGCCCCCTCCCACGCTTCCTGCAGCAGGGCATTGATACGATCACGATCGCCGTCCGAAGCAAAGTCGAGGTAGGGTTTCCCAACGAGCCCCTCCTCGGATTCTGCCTCGAGCATACACAGGCCGCTGGCATTAATGGAGGAAAGCAGTCCGTCCCGGTCGATCGTATGGACGCATACGGGGAGGCTTTCAACGAGTCGTTGAAAACGAAGCTCACGATTCTTCAAGGCCAATTCAGATTCCCGCAGTGCCGTGATGTCCTGGGAAACCCCCCGGTAGGAAAGTACCGTTCCATCATCTGATGTTAGGGGCTTGCCTAGAACGCGAACGTGAATGGTCTCATGTCCCGGAATCTGATGCCGATACTCAAAATTCAGTGGGGCTCCCTGTTCAATACAGGCGTTCACCGTGCGACGGATACGGGCTTCGTCCTCCGGATGAATCATGCGTAAGAACGCGGGTAAGGCGGGGTCTAAGTTATCACGTTCAATGTGTAGCAACGTGTATACCGCTTCCGAACACCATGCCCGATCATGGAAAACGTCCCATTCCCATGAGCCAATACGGGCAATGGCCTGGGATTCCGTCAGGCGCGCTTCACTTTCGCGTAGTGAAAATTCCGCCTGTTTTCGCTCCGTGATATCCTCCACAATCGCCATGTGATAGTTGGGTGGATCCCCTGGCTCCCAGAGGGCCGAAACGGAGAGTTTAACCCAAACGATGTGCCCGTCCTTATGGTAGTATCGCTTCTCCATCGTATAGGTCGAACAGGTCCCTGCCACCACCGCTTTCATCTGCATCAGGTCTTTATCGAGGTCTTCCGGGTGGGTTATCTCCTGGAATGTCCGTCCACGAATTTCTCCTTCGTTATACCCGATAATTTCGCAATACCGCGGGTTAATACGGAGAAATGCCCCGGTCCGGGAGTTTATCTGGGCAACGCCCACGGCGGCTTGTTCAAACATCGCCCGAAACAGGCGCTCGCTCGCACGTATCCTGGCCTCCGCCTCGTTCCGTTCGGTTACATCCTGTACCGTGCCACGAAATCCAACGACTTTACCCGAAGCGTCCTGAATAGAATGGACCGTGTGTTGCAGGGTGCGCAGCTGGCCATCGGGAAGGTGGACGCGTAATTCGGCCTCTTGGGTTTCCAGGTCCCTTCGCGATGCATTAAAGGTTTCCAGGTAACCGGGTCGATCCGGTTTATGTACGATCTTCAGAATGTTCGCTTCATTGAGTTCAAAAGTGCTTCGGTTCAAGGAAAGCATGTCAAACAATCCGTCGGACCAGTAGATCGATTTGTTGACGCAGTCACTTTCGTAGCTCCCGATGCGGGAGATGCGCTGGGCCTCCGCCAGACGGGCCTCGCTCAATGCCCGTTGGGCTTGGGCGTTTTCACGCTCGGTCACGTCCCGGACTACGCCCACAAAGCGGATTGACTTGCGTTTGCCCTTGAGCACAACACGGCCTGCCGCTTCGTACCAATGGACGGTGCCATCGGGCCATGGGGCACGATACAGAAGCGGATCCAATGCCTCTGGCTTTCCCAGACTTTGTACCCACGTGTCCATTCGTTCCCGGTCTTCGGGCAGGAGCATCTCAAGAAAGCCGTCGTAGTCTGACGGAAAGTGTTCGTAAACGTTTCCGAAGAGGTCGTTCATATTGGGCGAGCAGGTGGTCTCACCACTTGCGGGGTCGTATTCCCAGATGCCGACGCCCGCCGATGTGGTGGCCGTTGTTACGCGCTCAGCATCTTCCTGGCGAAGTCGCTCGAAGTCCTGCCAGCGTGCGTCGAGCAGTAACAAGCTGCCCAGAAGGACGGTAGCTGCTGGGTAAAGGACCAGCAGGGGCAGGAGGGAGGAAAGGTAGATCCCGGCGCCCAAGTCATAGGGCAGCATGAATGCCCAAAGGGGGACAAAAGCGGTTACCAGGATGCCCAATACGAGCAGATGAACATAGGTCACTGATTCGGAACGCCGCCCGACTTGCCAGTACATCAGGACGCCGAGCAAGCCCCCTGTCATTGCGACGCCAGCTCCGGGCAGGGCTCCGACACCGCCGAGTTCAAGCCGGAAGGCTATCATAATCCCGGTGGAAATGATGGCGCCCAAGGGCCCGCCGTACAGTCCCGCCAAACCGGCCAGGGTGGCCCGATGGTCCAGGAAGACTCCGGGGACAATCTCGGTCCCCATGTGCATACCGATGCCCCCCGCAATACCGAAGAGTATGCCGAGGACCGCCTGATCACCGCGAGAGCCCGAACGGGTCACCAAGGGGCGAATTCTCCCCCAGATAAAGAGCAGGGCCAGTAGAAGGGCGAGATTTTCCCCCAGCTGGGCCAAAATGTACTCGATGCTTTCCATTGTGGGATCGCTCTCCGTGGGGAATTCAGTGCAATAGTGCCAATTGCGGCGCACCCATCACCACTCCGACACTGCGGTCACTACTCCCCCGTTAGTTTATAGGAAGTAGGAGATATTCGCCAGTATCGTAGAAATCTTGATTAACAGAAAAGGTATTTTCTTGTCAGGGGTTTACAATTCCTGCTTTTCTCGTGTGCGCGGCATGTCACAAAGCACCGACCAGCTTCGTCCTTGAGGTGTACTTACCCCAAGGAGATTCGAATGATGCGCGTGTTACCCATTGAAGAGCCCCGAAGCCTGCGTATGCGCTTGGCGTACGCCTATGGAAAAAAGACCTATGGACGGGTCATTACCCCCATGAAAGTGGTGATGGCCCGGGTGCCGGCCATACTTCCCGTCTATCAAAAAATACGGGGCTATATGAAAAAGTCCCGCTTGAACCCTTCCTTGCTCTTACTGATCCAGGGCTACACGGCGGGGTACAATCAATGCGGGTTCTGCATCGACATCACCCGTTCCTTCGCGGCCCACGATGCTGCGTTGCTGGAAAAGCTGTGGCGGGTGGGCGACTACGCTGTCGACCCGGTATTTACCGATGCCGAGCGGGCCGCCTTGGCCTACGTGGAGGCAGTGACCCGGGACCGTGCGGTGACTGACGACGTGTTTGCGACGATGAAGGCCCACTATTCGGACGAGGAAATCGTGGAGATTACGTTGGTCAACGCCATCGAACACTTCTATAATCTCGTCAACGGGCCGTTGGGCATTGAGTCTGACGGGTTGTGCGCCGTGAAACCCCGTGGAATGGAAGCGTCGGCCGTCTCAAAGGTCACAGGATGACAGGTGCGTGTATGTGTGACACTACGGTTTTTGATACCCATCGTTCCCGGCTTTTTGCCATCGCCTATCGCATGCTGGGAAGCGTGCAGGATGCGGAAGATGTGGTGCAGGATGCCTACATCCGTTGGTCCGCATTGGACCATGAAATGGTGGATAACCCTCAGGGACTCCTGTGCACCATGGTGACCCGTATGAGTATCGACGTGCTGCGCTCTGCCCGAAAACAGCGGGAGCACTACGTGGGAGAGTGGCTGCCCGAACCGGTGCTCAACGAGCCGCTTGCGTCGGACAATGCGGCCCTGGCGGAATCGTTGTCGGTGGCGTTTTTGTTGATGCTCGAGCGCCTCAACCCCGTGGAGCGGGCCGCCCTGTTGTTACGGGAGGCCTTTGACTATTCTTATGCCGACGTGGCCGTGGTGTTGGAAAAAAGCGAAGCGAATTGCAGACAGATCGTTCGAAGGGCCAAAACGCGGGTGCGACGGGGCGGGCGGTCCGCCGAGATTGATCCGGAGTCTCACCAGGCCTTGCTCCAGACCTTCATGATGGCGACCCAGGCCGGGGAAGTGGCGCAACTGGTTTCTCTCCTGGCGGACGATGCGACGCTCCATAGCGACCATGGTGGCAAGGCATCGTCAGCCCGGCGGACCATCTATGGGGCGGACAAGATCGCCCGTTTCTTTGTGGGCATTACGGCAAGGTTTACGCCGCCGGACCCGTCACTGCGTTTTGTAACGATAAACGGGGCGCCGGGGGTCATCGGCTATTCGGGAACGCGTCCTGAGACCGCCTTCACGGTGGATATCGAGGGGGGCGCGATTCGCCGCATTTATATGATAAGAAACCCCGACAAGCTGGAGCGCTTGCCGGGGCCAGAATAGATATGGTCTATACGCAGGGTATTAGAAAGCCGACGAATAAACCGCGATACGACGGAGGTGGGCCTCGGGTTCCGTGCGGGCAATCACCACCTTGAGGGCTGTTGCTGCGACTGGCTCAAAGGATTGAATCCGCTTTCGTCCGATGGACTCACCCGTGCCGACCGTCTTCCATACGCCGTCCACCTGGGCGTCCACCCGATAGGCGGCGACGCGTTGTCCAAAGTGGAGATCTTCCTCAAGGAGGATTTCCGCAACGGTGGTGGGAGATCCGAGGTCCAGCAGGATTTCGCCACCCTCCTTCAGCGGTTTGGGTGCGTTGACCTCCAGCATGGGCTTACCATAGTGGGCCGCCACGGCTTCACCGAAAGTAAGCAACATCTTCTCTTCGGCGGCCGGAATGCGGCCCGTGCGGTCGGGGGTCATGTTGACCAGTAAGTTGGCCCCATGGCCGATAGACTTCCCATACATGGTCCGCATTTGCTCATCGGTCTTGAGGGTGCCGTCGGAATCGGGCTGCCAGAACCAGGTCGACCGCGTGTGGATGTTGGCCTCCGGCAAGAACCAGCCTTCCGAGTAATCGGGAATCCAGTGGGCCAGACCTTCTCCCGCGGGCACCACATTCCAAAGGGGGTAGGGGGCGAGGCCCTGCTCGCTGCCCGCCCAACGGATGTCGGCGCGGGAGCCACCCATTATCACGGCACCGGGTTGGAGGGTGCGGACCATATCCACGACCGCATCGCCATAGCGGGTGCCAATCGGCGCGCCACTTCCATCCATCACGTCGGGGCCGGTGGGGTCAAAGGCCGCATCCAGCCAGATGACTTCCAGGGGGCCATAGTTGGTGAGTACTTCCCGAAGCTGTTCGAGGAAGATGGGGAAGTAGGCCTCCAAATCTCCCACCAGTTTCCGCTCGCCCATGGGGTCCGGGGTGCTGGTGACGCCAAATTTCTTGTCGGCCGCCGACACATAGAGTCCCGGCGAAATTCCGAATTTACGTGCCGAGTCCACAAATTCCCGGACCACATCGCCCTTGCCATCTTTCCAGGGGGATTGTTTGATGGAGTAGTCCGTAGTTTCCGTGGGCCAGAGGCAGTAGCCATTGTGGTGTTTGGCGGTCAGCACA
>JAUIMA010000395.1 GCA_030432675.1 Candidatus Hydrogenedentota bacterium
CCGTTCGTCCCTCACGTCCGTAAGGGTGGCACCCTTGCCGTCTTCTTTGGATATGTGGGGCGGTGTTATGGAGCGCCGGCGGCCCGCCGGCATGGGGGAAGGCAGAGGGCCTACAGGGACGGCAGTGATTGTTGGCCCTGAAATCCTATCCAGCCACGCGATATGGGGGATTTGCGGCGCGCGAGCCTTCAATCGTATACTGAACCTTGCCTGATACGGCGTATCGGGCCTACCCGTGTACCGATTGGGTCTTCGTTCTGGTGAGGTAGCCGGGCGGTGGACTTCTGTTGTTGCGGTACGCGAATTGGCGTTTTGAGTCGACGCCCATGGCAGGAATTCAATGACCGAAGAGCACGCTCCCGGAAGCACCCCCGTAGCCGGGCAATCAATCCGTTACCGCCGGGCGAAGTTTTCTACCCGACTCTACGATGATTGTCTTTATACGGCGGCCCATGCCTGGTTGCGCCAGGAAGAATCGGGGCTCTGGCGGGTAGGCTATACCCATTTTGCCACCCGTATGCTCGGTGATCCGGTGGAGTTGGACTTTGAGTCGAAGGACGGTGATGCGGTGGAGAAGGGTCAGGAAGTCGGTTGGGTGGAAGGGTTTAAGGCGGTGAGTGACATCTATTCGCCCCTCTCGGGACTCTTTCGGGGGGGGAATGACGCCCTGCTGACCGATATTGAAATCCTGTCGCGCGATCCCCTGCAATCCGGGTGGCTCTATCGCCTGGAAGGGGAGCCGGACAGCGATTGCCTGGAGCGAAGTGCCTATATTTCGGTGCTCGACGCGGCCATTGACCGCATCCTTGGAAATAAGACGCCTTCATAAATTGTCTATAGCAAACAGTGCTCCATGCGAGCGTGATATATAGTCAGGAGTACGATGAGCACGTCCCCCAACGACAAAGCACGGTACATCATGATAGGCGGTTTCCTCGGTGCGGGAAAGACGACCGCTATTGCGGAATTTGCCCGCCGCCTGAGCGATGCGGGGGTGCGCGTGGGGCTCATCAGCAATGACCAGAGCACGGGGCTGGTGGATACGGGGGTCTTGCGCTCCCGGGGTTTTTCCGTGGAAGAGATTGCGGGCGGTTGTTTCTGCTGCCGCTTTGATTCCCTTTTGGAAGCCTCCACGAAGCTTTCCGAGACGGTGGCACCCGATGTGTTCCTTGCCGAGCCCGTGGGGAGCTGTACCGACCTGATCGCGACGGTCTCCTATCCCCTGCGCCGCATTTATGGCGAGCGCTTCACCATTGCCCCCTTGAGTGTGCTGGTAGACCCCCTGCGGGCCGCGCGGATTTTCGGTTTGGAATCGGGCCGCCCCTTTTCGGAGAAGGTGGTTTATATCTATTCCAAGCAGCTTGAAGAGGCCGATGTGATCGTGCTCAACAAGTGCGACAGTATCGACGAAGATCTTCGGGAGCGTTTGTCGGCCACACTGGCGGAACGTTTTCCCCACGCCATGATTTTTTGCAGTTCTGTACAAGAGCAATCGGGACTGGATGCCTGGTTTGACCATCTGCTCCGCGAGGAAAATGATGGCCTGCGTCCCACCATGGACGTGGACTATGCCCGCTACGGCGAGGGTGAAGCCTTGCTCGGTTGGTTGAACAGTACGATTCGCGTCGCGTCTGACACGGGCTTCGTGCCCGATGCACTGTTGCTGACGCTGGCCACGGCCATACAGCAGGCCACCGATGATGCAGGCGGCGAAATTGCCCACCTGAAGATGACCCTCGACAGTGGCGACATTTCGGGGCGACTTTCGGCCGTGAGCCTGGTGCGCAGTGATGGCGTACCGGAGCTCCGTGAGTCCGTGACGGAGGACGTCACGGAGGGCGAGTTGATATTGAATCTTCGCGCCGAAGCGGACCCCGCGTTGCTAAAGACTATCGTGGAACGGGTAGTGCAGGACGTTGTGTTGTCGCAGGGCGTCTCCCTGACGATTGGACACCTGGAAAGTTTCCGTCCGGGCATGCCGACCCCGGTGCACCGCGATACGGTGGGTGCGACCTGATGGACGACGTGCGCGCCGAAAACGAAGTGACCCCTGATACAGCCGAAGAAGGGGTGATGCCCCGGATTCTTTTTTGTAATTGCACCTACGCCAAGGTGGTGCCCCCGGAAGTAAAGCGGGAGGTGCTGGCGGCCCTCAATGCGTCCGGCCTGGCCTTTGATGCCGTGCCCGATTTGTGTGACATGGCGGCCCGCAACGATCCCGCCCTGGCCCGTTTGAGTGCGGCCCCCCAACTCCGTATTGCCGCCTGTTTTCCCCGGGCCGTGCGGTGGTTGTTCCATGGGGCCAAGCAGCCCCTTCCCGAAAGCGGGGTGGAGATCCTGAATATGCGCGAGGAAAGTGCGGAAGCGGTTTCCAAGGCGCTCTTGTCCCCCTGTGCGGGTTGTGGAGAACAATCATGAGGGTCCAGGCCAGCAAGACAGAGGGCATTAACCTGCGCGTCGTGCTCTATGAGGGAGAAGGCAGCGTCGCCCTCGCGAACGAAACCCGCGCGGCCGCCATGGGTGCCCTGCTCGACGAAGGCTTCGAAGTGAGCCGTCCCCTTGCGGGCGGCACGGTGTCCCCCCAGGATGAAAGCCCCCTGCTGGTCATCGGCCAGTTTGAAGGGGATACACCGCCAGCCGCAGACGCGGCAGCGGACGCCGGTGCCATTGAGTACCGCGATATTGCTGGACTGGCCCCCGAGGCGATTGTGGCGCTGGCCCATACGGTGCGGGAGTCGGTGGGTGCCCGCAGCCTGAAGGAATGGAAGCCCTGGTTTCCCGTAATCGACTATGACCGCTGCACCAACTGCATGCAGTGTCTGAGTTTCTGTCTTTTTGATGTTTACTCGGTGGACAGCGACAGCAAAATTACGGTGCAGAACGAAAGCAACTGCAAGACCGATTGCCCCGCCTGTTCGCGGGTGTGCCCGGAAGTGGCGATTCTCTTTCCCAAATACAAGAAGGGCCCCATCAATGGCGATGTGGTCCGTCCGGAAGACATTCAGCGGGAGGCGATGAAGGTGGATGTGTCGTCCCTCCTGGGTGGCGATATTTACGCGTCCCTCCGCTCTCGTTCCAAGGATGCGCGGAAGCGTTTTTCCACGGAGCGCGATGAGTCGAAGGCCCTGCTGGAACGGAAGCGGTGCCTGAAGAAATTGCAGAAAGATTTAGACATTCCGGAAGAAGTCTTGATGACCCTGCCTTCTGCCGGTGATATCGAAGAACGTGCGACGCGCGCGCGGGAAAAACTCAAGCGGCGACAGGAGCGCTCCCGGAGTGCCCAGGATGCGAAACGTCCCGCACCAACCCAGGATGATTGGGGTATTTAGGCCTATGTTACCGTCCCTCGTATACCGCATGGTTCGCACGGTCGACCTTCGGCTGCTCTGGAAGTTTGGCTATAACTTCGGCTTCAAGGGCATGCTTTCCGTGGAGCGCTTCAAGCGCGGCCTGAAAAAAGGAAAGGTCTTCCCGCCCTTCCTTTATATCTCCATCATCAACAGCTGCAACCTCCGTTGTCAGGGATGCTGGGTCGATGTGGCCGCGCCCGAGTCCATGATTTCCTTTGAAGATCTGGACAAGCTCATCACCAATGCCAAAAAGCACGGGAATACCTTTTTCGGAATCCTGGGGGGCGAGCCCTTCATGCATCCCGATTTGATTCGCATCCTGGAAGCCCACCCCGACTGCTACTTTCAGATTTTTACGAATGGCCACTTCATTACTGACAAGGTGGCGGCGGAATTGCGGCGTGTGGGCAACGCCACGGTGTTGCTGAGCATTGAGGGCCGCGAAATCGTCAGTGACGAGCGCCGGGGTCGTAAGAAGGTGTTGAACCACACCCTGCGAGGCCTGGAGGCCTGCATTAACCACCGCATCATTACCGGCGTGGCCACGAGCGTGTGCCAGAGTAACTTTGATGATCTGGTCCAGGAAAGCTGGGTCGATGAATTGATCAAGCGCGGCGTGCACTATGCCTGGTTCCACACCTACCGTGCTGTCGGCCCGGACCCCAAGCCCGAATTGGCGCTCACCCCCGACCAGGTGCTGGCGGTCCGTCGCTTTGGCGTGGAGATGCGGAATCAGAAGTCCATTGGCTTCGTAGACGCCTATTGGGATGATAAGGGCAATGCCCTGTGTCCCGCAGCGGTGGGAATCAGTCACCACATCAGTCCCTGGGGCGACATTGAGCCCTGCCCCATTATTCAGTTTGCCAGTGAGTCCATCCACGACAACGACGGCGACATTTACACGACCATGACCGAGTCCCCCTTGCTTTCGGATTTCCGTAAGACAGCGGCGGACGCGACCCGGGGCTGCATCGTGTTGGAGCGCCCGGATCTCTTGAAAGAGATTGTGGAGCGCAACGGTGCCCACGATACGACGGCGCGTAAGCAGGCCATGCCGGAGTTGGAGGCCATGAGCTCGCTGAACAGCCAGTACAATCCGGGGAACGAGATACCGGAAAAACACTGGCTCTATCGCTTTGCGAAGAAGTACTGGTTTTTTGGATTCGGTGCCTACACCTGATAGCCTGATGGGGCGCAGCAGATGAACGAAGCGGTACCTTGGAAAGGAATACGGTGGCAAGATGAGTGAAGAAAATCACAACGGGTCTCCTTCCGCGACACTGCCCGAGCAGGGTGGTGTTTCGTCGGGTGCCTTGCCGCCCCTGGTGTTGCCGCCGAAGGTGCCCCGCCAGACCTATCGACCCGCCCAGTCAGACATCCCCGATGCCAAGGCCACGCGGAATCATCTGAAAGAAGTCACGCGCCTCTATGCCCGCTCGGTGGGACTGGTGCCGCCGCTGACCATGGATGAATTGCGGGAGCACACAGCGGCGGTATTGGAACACGCCAAGGTAGACGCCCAATATGCGGACTACGCGGCTGTGCTGGTGAGCAACGCGGCCTGGGCCGACTCCCTGGCGCAAATACCCTATGAACGCCGTTTGCTGTTGGTGCCCAAGTGTCTTCGGGTGGAGAGCAAATGTCCTGCGCCCTTCGATGAATTTGGCCTGCTCTGTAAAGAGTGTGGCCTGTGCTCCATCCAGGATCTGTCGGTGGAAGCCGAGCGCCTGGGCTATGCGGTGCTGGTAGCGGAGGGCTCGGCCATTGTGCGGAAGATGATCGAGACGGGCAAGATAGACGCCGTCGTGGGCGTGAGCTGCCTCAATGTCCTGGAAAAGTGTTTTCCCCACATGGAAGCAGCGGCCATCCCCAGTGTGGCCATCCCCCTCCTGCAGGATGATTGCATCAACACGACCGTGGACCTCGATTGGGTCTGGGATGTGATCCACCTCAGTGCCGACGACAAGACCTATCGCCTCGATCTGGATGGCCTGAAGAAGGATGTCCAGTCCTGGTTCACCCGCGAAGCCCTGGATGAGTTGCTGGGCGAATGTATCAGCGAAACCGACGATATTGCACGGTACTGGCTCGCGAAAGACGGGAAGCGCTGGCGTCCCTACCTCGCGGCCTGCACCTACATGGCCATCGAAGGGGAGCACCAGGATGAGGCCCCGGCCCTGACCCATGCCTTGCGCCAACTGGCCGTGGCCATCGAATGTTTTCACAAGGCGTCCTTGATTCACGATGACATCGAAGACGGGGACGACAAACGCTACGACAGTGCGACCTTGCACGTGGAGCGGAGCGTGCCCTTGGCCCTGAACGTGGGCGACTTTATGCTCGGCCTGGGCTACCAGCTGATTGCCGAAATTGAGGCCGAGCCCGCCGTCAAGGTGGAGATGCTCCGGTTGGCCGCGGTCTCGCATCAGATGTTGAGTCGGGGACAGGGCACGGAATTGTGCTGGGCGGAGAATCGCTCGGTCCTTTCGTCCATGGAGATCCTCGATATCTTCCGGCTCAAGACGGCACCGGCCTTCGAAGTGGCCCTCCGTCTGGGGGCGTGCCTGGCCAAGGCCGATGAAGAAACCCACGACGTGCTGTGCAAGTACAGCGAAGCCCTGGGTATTGCCTATCAGATTGCCGATGACATTGAAGACCACAGCGACGACGGAGACTCCCACGATCTCGATGCGGTACGTCCCTCGCTCATCCTTGCCATTGCCCACAAGCGGGCGGCGGAAGGGGCGCAGCAGGATAGTAT
>JAUIMA010000396.1 GCA_030432675.1 Candidatus Hydrogenedentota bacterium
ACCTCTAGGAGTGGTGACATGACAAAAACCTTCACCTGCACCACCTTCTTACTCATCGCGGTTGCCGCCATGGCAGGCCTCGTGCCCCATGCGGTACGCGACCATGTGACCGTCAGGGAGGCCACCTACCAACCCAGTGAGATCGATGCTGCCAAAGAATCCATCGCACTCTCTCTCCTGGGACAATTGCAGATGTCCATTGCGGATCTCATGTGGCTGAAGAGCATGGAGTACCTCCACCGGGGAAATCTTCAGCGCATGCCCACCCGGGGCGAAGAGGACCTGGGTTTCATGCGTGGCGACAGCCAAGACACGGCCGTTGGCCTGGGCCACACCGAGGGGCTGAACATGGTACTCGATGAAGACCGCGACTGGCGTGGCCCTATCGGGGACATTCAGCGCCACATTGCCTGCTATTCGGAGGGGCATATCCATGATGACCCGGTTGAGCTGATTCCCTGGTACCAACTGGCCGTCAAACTCAACCCGAAACTGGAGCGCCTCTACACCATGGGGGCCTTCTTTCTCGCAGATTTCGCGCAGGAGCCTGCGGAGGCCCGTGAAATGCTTGTGGCGGGTATTGCCGCCAACCCAAACAGTTTCGAAGTGAAGGCTGCCCTCGGGCGACTGCTCTTCGAATACAGTGACCGGCTCGACGCCTTGAAAGACGATCACCATGACGACGAGGAGGAGGAACACCACGACGAAGAGGAGGACAAGCGCGATGACTCGGAAGATCTTCATCGTGACGACGATATCGAACCCTACCTCCCCCACTCGAAAGAGGAGGCCTGTGAAATGGCGGCCACACTACTTCGGGAAGCCGTGGATCGGGCACTTGAAACGAAGCTTGCCTATCGGAACCGCCATGAAACGTTTGATGAGTTTCAGGAACAGATTCACTATGAGTCCTATCTCTTCCTCTCTAAATCCTATGTCGAGCTCGGTCGCTATGACGAAGCGCTGGCCGCCTGTGATGAGGGGTGGGAATTTGCCAAGCACAATCTGATTCGGGTGCAGCAGCGGGTTGTAACCCGTCTGATTGAAGCCGAATCCGCACAGGCCCCCTGAGAAGCCCCCTACCCATGAATTACCCGAAGTCCATAGCAGTCTGGTCGCAGCGCGGTTTCATCCACGGCGCCTCGGGTACGTCGCGTCAACCTGCACGGGGTAAAGGCACCACCCTGCTCATGTTGGCGGCGCTTGCGATCCGGCTGGCCACCATGATGCCCGGTGTTCCCGTGCTACACTGGCACGGTGACGTCCCCATGTTTCATGCAGGGGGCGCTATCCCACACGAATACGGCACGGGGCTCTGCGGCGGTCCGTCCGATTCACACGACTCCCCGCCCACCTCAACCCCCGGGCCCTATTATTGCCCCGCCGCCCTGCCCATCGTCGCTGCGGCCCCAGAAAGTCTTCCCCTCGAATGGCGCGTTCCCGAGCGGCCCACCCCGGCCGGACGCTCCGTGTGGCACCCCATTGGAATCCGTCCCCCTGGCCCTTCGCGCGGCCCTCCCGCTTGCTAATACCATTCCTCACTGCTTACCGTGTTAAATTTTTCTCTTCTGAACTACGCACGTGCCCATCTGGCACAAGGAATCTGTATTATGAAGCACTTTACACAAAAAGGGTTCACCCTCATCGAGTTGTTGGTCGTCATTGCCATCATTGGCATTCTCGCGGCTATTCTCCTGCCTGCACTGGCCCGGGCCAGAGAAGCCGCCCGTCGGGCGAGTTGTCAGAACAATCTGAAGCAAATGGGCATCGTGTTCAAAATGTATGCCATGGAATCAGACGGAGAGCACTATCCCAAAATGAAGGTGCTCAACTGTGAAGATGAAATTCAGCCGTGGAATGCCATCTTTGAGCCGTCCCAACTCTACCCCGAGTACCTTTCCGATTGGGATGTCCTGGTTTGTCCCAGCAATGCCTTTGGCAGCACGGCTATCGAGCAGTGGGATGAAGGGAATACGGCCGGGGAAACCTGGGAAGAGATTCCCGGTTTCAGCTTCAACGGGGTAGTGGAACCCTGCGAAGTCGGCGCAGAGCCCTATTATTACTACGGGTTCGCCCTTTCCGACACCCTCTTCCGCAGTGAAATCGACCTCGAAAACTTTGAACTGGCTGCAGAGTCACTCGGAGAAGACATCGAGGCCGGGCACATCAATGCGGTGGACGAAGACTGGCCTATGATAGATGATGCGGGAGCGTCCGTTCCTGTGGGGGGATATGACACCATACTCCGTCTGCGCGAAGGGATCGAGCGCTTCTTCATAACGGACATCAACAATCCTTCGGGCAGCGCGCGCTCGCAATCGCAGATCGTCACGCTACACGATGGAATCTCCGATGAGCCGACCCACTACAATCACATACCGGCGGGTTCCAACGTGCTCTACATGGACGGCCACGTTGAATTCCTGAAATACGGCGCCGGCCTTCAAGGTGAGTTTCCGGTCAATGAAGCCGGACTCATCCTCCACGAAGCAGGCCATGGGCACAGCCATCCCTGATCCCAACACCGGACTTTCGGGTGAACCATAAGACAATCGGCGGACCATCCTGAGATGGTCCGCCGATTCGTTTTAGGAAAATTACGCCAGGCGAATCTAGACGCCGAGGTCCGGCAACTCCCAGCCCTTACGGAAGGTGGGCTTGATGAATTCATTGGCCAACTCGTTGTTGGTGAAGCGCAGGTTCTTGCCGTCCCACTGGAGTTTTTCGTTGGGGAAACGCCAGGCGATGGTGCCCAGCAAAATCCATTCGGTATAGGGGGCTGCGATGCTGAAGTTGGAGCAGGGCGTCCCGCCGGTCTTGCAGGACCCAATCCAGTCCTCGTAGTGTCCGGGAGAACGTTCCAACACCTGGGGTGGCAGGGTATAGCCTTCCAATTTGGATTTCGGAAGAAGGCTTACCTCTTCGCCGCGACCACGGGTCCCCAGGTGGCCTTTGCTACCGACGAAGAATTCGTTGAAGCGCTCCACATCGGCAGCGGTCAGCCCTTCGGGCGATGTAAAAAGTCCCTTCGCGTTGCCGTCATACCAATGGACGGTAACGGGCGGCATCGTACCGGTCGGCACGTATTTGTTGGGCCGCTCGGGAAAGGTCATCTTCACCGCATAGTGGGGAAAGGTCACGGGATTCACCCCCTCCACCGAGAAACACTCCACCGTCTCCGGGCTGCCCAATTGGAGGGCCCAGTTCGCCGGTCCGAGCATATGGATACCCCAGTCACCGATCATCTGGGAGCCGTAATCGAGGAATCCGCGCCAGTTGGACGGGTGAATCTTGGCGCTGTAGGGGTGCTCCGGGGCGCGCCCCGTCCACAGGTCCCAGTTCAGGGTGTCGGGCGTCACTTCGCCGGTGGGCCAACTGGTGACGTCGCGGGCAAAGCCGCCTCCGTGCATGGAGTGAACTTCAGTGACGTCGCCAATATCCCCATTCCAGATAATCTCACAGGCCACCCGCGTCGCTTCCGCCGAATAGCCCTGGTTGCCCATCTGGGTCACCACGTTATACTTCTGGGCGGCCTTTGTGAGCAGACGGGCTTCCCAGACACTCTGGGTGAGGGGCTTCTGGCAATAGACATTGACCCCCAGTTCCATGGCCCGCAAGGCCACGCTGGCGTGCATGTGGTCGGGGATGGTGATGGTAATACCGTCGAGGTTCTTGTGCTCCTTGTCGAGCATCTCACGGTAGTCCCGATACAACTTGGCTTTCGGGAAGCGCTCCGCCGCCTTGCGCAGGAAGTTTTCATCCACATCGCAGAGTGCATAGATGTTTTCCGAGCTGACGTTCTTAACGTCATACATGCCCTGCATGCCGCCCACGCCCACGCAGCCAATATTCATCTTGTCGCTTGGGGCCGTTTCGCCAGAATCCGCCAGGACGTGACGGGGGACAATGGAAAAACCCGCCAGGGCCGCGGTGGAGGCGACAAAATCACGGCGGGTGAGGATGCGTTTGGTCATGGGGTTTTCTCCAGCAATGGGGTTTCAGTTATCCGCGAACTATATACCGCCGGGTGATTTGATCGCAATGGGGGAGCGTGACGAGGGAAAATCGGCGAACGCAATGGTCCCCTGCCCAGAATCAGGCTCATGCATAGCTAACCATGCACTATTGAACATAACCGTATCGATGCCCTACTCTACGCACCTTGGCGACCCTTCAATAGCATCTTCGGTTTTTCCACGACTTTGCGGGTCGATTTACTGAGTTAGAGACGTGCGGGAGAACAGATCATGATCCAGTGCCTTATAATATCGTTGGCCATTTCAATGGCACAGCCACCACAGGACTTATTGAAGCAATATGGCACCGAGAGCAACGCCTGTGCGCTGGCAATAAACCGAGCAATGAAGGCTACCGAGAGTGAAGAACTGGAAACCGCCCTCCAGCAAATCCGAATCGCGATGACGGCTGATCCCAAATGCGAAATGGCCCAATATTGGCACGCCATCATACTGGGTGACTCGGGACGTGTCGAAGATGCAATCGCCGCTTACGAAAAAATGGTCGACGGTCCGCTACGAAACCAAAGCGCGCAAAAAGTGTCAGAGATGGTGATCGATGGTCTTATCAATCTCGGAATCACCCATGGCACCCGTGGCAACCTGGACCAGTCTATTGTGCGTTTTTCTCAAGCGGCACAGTCCGATATCACTAACCGTCATGGCTATCACGACAGGTCCTATCGCAACATGGCAATTAGTCTGTACAATAGCCAAGCCTATTGGCCAGCATTACTTTGCGCCATGAAAGCCCATTGCAGCAATCCAAGCGAAGCATCAGAGGGAATGGTGGCCGAGTTTGCCAAACCGCTCAATGTTCCGGAATCTATGCTCGATGAATGCGATATTGACGCACTTCTAATTGCCCTCGCCGACGCCGACATGCTGGAAGACACCACGGTCGACCTCCTCCGTGCAAGGGCGACCAATCCAGTCCTACCGCGGCCCGCCAGTTCGCCCATCCCGGAGTTAGCTACCGACACTAGATTTGAGAATTCTCATCGTAGTGATGCCATGCTCCTGGATGTGATTCCGGATGAAAAAAAGAATCGGTGTTATTTATTCTGGAGTGAATCCGACGTCTCGAGCGTGATTGACTTCGACACGGGTGTGCAATCTGAGCTTCCGATCGGTCGCTCCATCCAATGCGCAACCATGCTTGATGGACGCATCTACGTTGGCGCGCAAGGAGTTGGCGCCATCGACGCAATTACACCCGATGGGAAACTGTTGAAGAGTTACAGTATCCCCGCGCCAGCCACCGGAATCGCCCTCTGCGATAAGACCGATCAAGCATTCGTCGCAACGGGAAGTACCGTCTACCAACTTAATCTCAAGACCGGGAAATACCGGGATACCAAGGTTCCCGGCGCGAGGATTAGCATCGATTCCGAGCAGGGGATATTCTATACGTTGCACCAACCAAGAGACCGGAACCGGGGTACAGAATCCGGGCACATACTAATTAACGGACGTCCAATATTCTACAATCTCCACACCTCTTCCGATATCCGTAGCTACCAAGCCGTGGTGTTCCGCGTTGCCTTCGACAAAGATGGAAACACGACATTGGCAGGCGTCCGCACACAAGCCGCTTCAAATGCCTTCACTATGAAAATGAGTGATGACTCGAAATGGATTTCTGTTTCGGGTGGCGGAGGATATCGCGGCCCCGGTGGCGGCGGTTACGGAACGGCGGTATTCTCGAGCGATGACCTAGGGTTTCTCGGAGGTTTCTACAAGACAGACGCGTATCCGAAAGGGTCTGCATTCAGCCGTGACGGTAAGTACTTCGCCGCGGTGTCGTCATCAGATTTGTGTCTTTACAAATTTGGCAGTCCGACAGGTCCGAGTAAGGTTGCGGGAAACTTTGGAAGAGCGGTAGCCTGGTCACCCGACGGTCAATACATAATCGTTGGTGGAGAAAAAAAGGGCATGCACGTGTTCTCATTGACCAAGTGAGACGACACAGGGTTCAGGCAAATCTCCAAAATTTTCCTGTGCCACTCCTTCGGAGTTCAGCGCTTTGCAGGCCAGTCTACCCAGGGTTCCG
>JAUIMA010000397.1 GCA_030432675.1 Candidatus Hydrogenedentota bacterium
CCTGCGGTCAGCTGCGCCGGACGCACGGGGCAGCCTGAACGGGGCTCAGACATTGCTTTCCGGGTGGCCTGAAAGCTGGCTTCGAAAGGGCTGGGGGATAGGGGCATCGAAACAGCGTGGGGCGGTGCGTCTTATCTCAGGCAGGAATGGCTAAGAGCCGTTGGGGAGTGATGTGTTCTACGTCATTGTGCAGGGAGGACGGGTAATTCTGGTTGAACGTCGCCCGTTTCTGCTTCCAATTCCACATGAAGCTGATTCAGTGTGTCCTGGATTTCTTGCCGTTTTACTTCGATGGTATCCCGGTCGGTCGATTCGGCGGGGGTAATGGCCGGAGCGTAGTCAATAAGGACTTTGGCGAAGGGTTTGGGTATGGCCATACGATCCCAGGTGCCCAGGCGCCAACTCCGGCTGACTGACACCGCCAGGGGGACTACCGGGATCCCTGTACGGGCCGAAAGGATGGCGAGGCCCGGTTGGGCGTAGCGGCGGGGGCCACGGGGGCCATCCATGGTGAGGCCCACACATTCCACGAGACCCAGGGCAATCTCAAGCTGGCGTAAGACTTCTGCCCCCCCTTTAGAAGAGGAGCCCCGCACACATTCCACATTAAAACCGTGGGTCAACCGCGCGGCCAATTCTCCGTCAAAACTATAGCTGGACGCGGCGTGGTAATTAGAGCCCACGTGTTTGTAGAGGGCGTAGGTGGCGGACTCATGCCATATAGCGAGGATGGCATGATCATGGGCTGCAATTACGTCGGTCAGTCGCTCGAGATGGCGCACTTCATGCCGACATGTCAGCAGTATGCCCTTGAGCAGATTGACGATGACGGGAGGGAGGATGGCCAGTTGAAGATGCTGTTTGCGCGTGAAAGTAACCGGAGTCGTGTAGTTAAGCTCGGGTAGTTTCAACGCCGCTCAAGTCCCTGGATCAACTGGTAAATGACACGGGTGCGTTGGGTCGGGAGCGAGGCCGCTTGCGCGCGTCGCAACACTTCGCCACTGATAGCCTCGATCTCGGTACGCTTCCCAGCACGGATATCCTGCAACATACTCGAAACATTGTCGCTGGTGGCCTTGCAGATGGCTTCCGCGCTCTCCACGATGCTGTGCTCAAAGCGATACCCCTCGGTGGCTGCCACTTTGACGGCTTCAACCACCAGGTCACGCATCAATTGACGGGTTTCCTTGATTTCCAGAAGTTGTCCGTTCGTAACGCCCAGAATTGCCGTGAGGGGACTGATGCCCGCGCTGATGGCGAGTTTTTCCCACAGGAGTTGTCCCGGCGAGTCGGTCACTTCTACTTCAAACCCAGCCGCCGAAAGTGCGCTTAAGGCGCTGTCTGTCGGGCAGGAGGTCCAGGATCCGATTCGACTGACGCCTTTGGCCACGTGTTGCGTGTGGCCTTCTTCGAGCAGGGTGGCGGCTTCGACGGTCGTGCCCGCCAGGATCCGGGCACTTCCAATGAGGGTGCACAGGGTTTCCACATTTCCCAGTCCGTTTTGGAGGGTGAGAACGGGCACATCGTCGGGAAAGCTGAGGTCCCGCGTGCTGTAGGCCTTTGTCAAGACGATTACGAGGTCGAGGCCAGATGGTATGGTGGTAGACACAGGCACCATTTCGGTGAAGGTTTCATCGCGTGATGCGACCGTAATCCCAGACTTGTTGAGACGGGACGCCCGTTTTGCATCGTGATCCACCAGCTGTGTTTTTGCGCCACTGCGAAATAGGCGTGCGGCAAAGAGACACCCCAAGGCACCGGGTCCAACGACTGCAACCTTCATAGACTCACTCCTGATTGACCAAAGGTGTTTAATAAATGCTACGACGCGGTCACTGTACCGTGACACTGGTGCCCGGTTCAAGCGGCAGCGAATAGTGGGCTAGGGCAATCGCTTGACCCAAGCGTCGGCAAAGCCCGTCTTAGATTTGAGTTTTTCGCAGGCAGCTTTCGCGGCATCTCGGGTTGAGAAGCCGCTAATCATGACCCGATACTCCTTGTCGTTGTTGGAAACGACGACAACAGCATCTTGGTTTTCACTTGATTTGAGGCGCTGCTTTACGGTCTCCGCCTGCTTTTTTCGATCTTTCCCGTCAAAGAATGCGACCTGAATTCCCCACGAACCCAGGGCAACACTAGGGGCCGCTGGTTTGGGCGGCGTGACATTGGGTGCCGGTGCCTTGGTGACAGTGGGAGCCGGCGTTTTCGGCGCCGTCACGGGGGGCGTCGTGTCCGTAGAGGGCTTCGGCGCGGTCACGGGAGTCGTTGTCGCCGGGGTTGGTTTGGGGGCAGGCAGAGGTGTAGCATCCACCGCTGGTGTCTTGTCCGTTTGCGCCTCCGGTGCCTCCTCGGGTTTGGGCAGGGTTACCGGAGTCTTCACCATCTGGGTCGGGCCCGTTCCGGGGTTCGGGAGGGCGGGGACTTCGGCCGGAGTAAGGGGGGGGCGTTTTACCACCTCTCGGGTCGGTGGCTTGACGTTGGGCTTTTCCGATGATGGCGCGCCGGTGTTGGCATTTTCCGTCGGGGAGGGTGGCGTAATTTTGGCAGGCTCATCGTTATTCGATGCGATGCGTCCTTCCGCTTCGATGTCGCGATCCACATGGGCAATGATATAGCCGACGGCGAATGACGTTACGCATAGCAGGATAGCTACGACGATTACGACCAAATAGTGACTGTAGGTCCATTCAGGACTGTCAACGGCGTTGTTGGACCGGTATGCGCTATGCCTTGGCACGGGCTCTCTCCTCATCCAGGTGCGATGGGTTGGTATCTAAGGATGACGACTCTGTTGTGGGGACATCAAGTTTTGCATCTTCATCCTCGTCTTCGTCTTCTTCGTCATCATCATCGTCGTCATCGTCTTCGTCATCGTCATCGTCATCATCATCGTCATCATCATCATCATCATCATCATCATCATCGTCATCATCATCATCGTCGACATCGTCGACATCGTCGACATCGTCGTCAATATCTTCCGCCCTTTCCGAAGACGGTGATGGACTATTTTCCAGGGTTTCGTCCTCCGCATCGGTGGCAGCAGCGGCCTCGTCTTCCGCCGTTTCCAATGCCTGGAGGCGCTCCATCAGGAGTTTGCTGGCGGCCTCCATTTCGGCGTGGGTGAATTGTGGATCGGGCACTTCAATAAGGCGACTGCCGATACGATCGGTGTAGAGTGTGACTCGGACTTCCCCATCGGACTCGTCCGATTCCTTGACGAGGCGGAACACTTTTTGACGGCGCAGCAGGCTGGCAGCCAGATATGCCTTCGCCATTTCGATGCGAGATTCGGCTTCTACGGCCTCATAGAAGAGCTGACGTAGCGGCGAAAAGACCTCAGGCGCATCATCTTCCTCGACTTTCGGATCGTGATACACCATTTTCCAGACCGAATAGGCCTTCTTGTTGGGTTGGTTGCTCCAACATTCGGCACAATAGTCTTCGCGATTCAAGGCCCCTTCGAAGACGCGTACGGCGGAGGTAACGACCTGTTCATGGAGGAATTCGACTTCACATGCCGCGCAGAGGTGGGCATTTTTGCTTATTTTTATATTCATTAGTGAGGAACTGCTTATCTGATAGGTTAAGAGAAGAAAGGTTACTCGGAAGGTGCTTTTTTGCCCCCGGCTCCGACGATACCGCCCCCAATCTTAAACAGATCGAGGAGGATTTGTCTAGGTAGATCGACTACTTTCATGACGTCGCTTGTCACTTCTACCGCACCACTGACTATGGTATCACCGACCGATGGCAGTCCTTCAAGCTCCATGCGGGGAGCGAATGTCGGGCCGTAAATGTGGAAAGCCAGTTCAAGGTCGGTTTGACTGTGCTTCAGGCCGTCCAGGTTAAAGTAGGTCCGCAGCGCGGGGACACCTTTGGCCGTTTCCGGTGGCAGGGAGAGGCGAAGGCGATAATCCATATCCCCCTCGACAACGAATTGACCATCGCCCGCAACGGTCACGGCTTCAGACTCGAGAATCATGTTGTTGGTCTTGATAATATCACCGTCCAAGGTGACATCCGCACTGAATCGGGAGAATTTCATGTTGGGCGGTAAGGTGATCGAGGCTTCTTCGATCTGGCGCTCAAACTGGGTGACCAGATAGTCGGCGCTGAACTGCCCGTCCGCCACGTCAAAGTAACCGCTTCCCTGCAGGGTGCCGCTGTCGTCACCGTCCACGTTGTACTCTATCCCACCTGACATCGTGCCGGTGAAGATATCCGGCAGTTTCAGGTGTTTCAGCAAGTAACTCGCGGGGACATCCTCCCATTTGGCGTTGAGGTGATGGATATTGTCCGCGCGGAGTTTTTCGTACATACCGTTTACCATGCCTTCATCGACGGTCGCTTCGAAGGAGGTAAAGCCGGATGTAGAGGGCGTGGCGTAGGCCTTTCCCCGGAAATCAGTGCCCGACCAGGGCGGATATTGGATGGTCTCGGAGGAGAGGGTATAGGTCCAGTCCCTATCCAGCGGGGGAAATTCTTCCAGGCTGGGATCGTCGGCGGCGCGTAACGGCAGCAGCCAAGGAGAGCCAAAGGGGGGGAGTGTCGTTGCCGTCGTGCTCAGTTCAAGGTGGCCTGTGCGAACTTCATTCTTCTTGCTGACCTGGGTGTCGATGGTGATATTGGAGCCGACAAGGGGGCGGGCCGTACCGAGGGGAACCATGCTCAGGGTGTCGATGTGCCCCCCGATTTCCAAGAGTACTTCATCGGGTACGGTGGTGATCCGGCGCCAGTCGAGGCGAGCGGCGCTACTCTCTCCCCCGGAAATCGCATAGGGCACGTTAATTACCTTGTCGACAGTACGCATTTCTATACGCGGCGATGTGGCGTTCACCGCCTGTAATTGCCACCCACCGTCTTTATAGATAAGGGAGGCAGAAGCGTCGATGGTGGCCGTGTCCAGTGCCGCGCTTCCGTTGATGCGGATCTCTTTTCGCGTATCCACTTCAATCTGGAGTTCCTGGATGCGGGCGCCCACGCCGGGTTTCTTGGAAATCCACCATTCCCAGTCAATGGCCGTGCGTGTAAGGTCTGCCGCCGCTACGATCTCATACTTCGTGGGGGTGACGGTTCCTTGCAGGCGGTCCAGCGTTACCGGACCCTGCATCTGGAGTTTCGGGTTTTCCGCGAGGGGACCGAGGCTTTCGACGGCAGCGAGATCGCCCGAGAGATCGAAGGTGAGTGTTTCTGACGCAAGACCATAGTCCAGACTGCCCCGGAGGGTGTTTCCCGCGACCTGGGCGACCAGCGGGGTGAATTGAAGGCCGCCATCGTGCAACTGCAGGTTTCCAGAGACCCCCGTGGCTTCAATGCCGGATTTCGCGTGCACAATGGTGCCATCACTCAAAGAGAGTCGGCCCGTGGGGAGTGTCTCGCCGGAGCGCCAGGAGAGGCTCATGAGGCTGAAATCAAGGTCGGCCTTGGGCAGGGTGTTTTTCACGGGTTCGAAGTGCAGGCTGCCCATGCCCAGTTGCGCTTCCACGCCGATTTCAGGGGCCGTTGTGTCACCGGTAAAGGTTACGAAAAACCGATAGGGATCAGCAGCCTCGAGGGCCAGGGTGCCATGTTCTTCGAGCCACGCACCCGAGGCAAAGGCCATGATGTCATCCATGGCCAGGTGCTGCACCTCGAGCTTCAGGTCGAGGAGTGGGGGATCCTGCGCAAAGGAGATCGTGCCTTCGACCTGGCCTTCGAATTCGGGCGACAAGGTCTTGGCCGTATTGAGGGTGAGCTGGTGGTCGTTCATGTCGTAACTGGCGAGGGCGGTAAATCGTCCTTCCTGAGGGATCGGAAAGTCGGGCTCCTCACGGAGGGTGAAGGTGTCGAAGGGGAGTTCGACACCGACAACCATGGTTCGGCGCGGGTAGCCGGAATCGGTGGCGTCATCCTCGCCGGGAAAAGCCCCGACCATCAGCGTGTCGGGATCGATCCAATCGGCGCGGTTGCGTCCGGTTGATAGCCTGAATCCGTCGTCCACGAATGCCTTGGTGGTCAGATCGAATTCCCGATACTCGGAGGCATCCGTTCCGCCGTCGGAAAGGATCAAGAGGGCGCGGGTGT
>JAUIMA010000398.1 GCA_030432675.1 Candidatus Hydrogenedentota bacterium
CATACATGGAGCGGACGATACACATATCGTCCACGTTTTCGGCGATATGGGGAAAGAGGCTGCTCACGGGGATGCGGCTTTCGCCATGCTCTTTGAATTCAAAGGGCGAACCCAGTGCCGCGCCGGTGGGACGTTCCGTGCGCAGGTTTATATTGGGCAAATCCTGGCCCGCATACTTGGTCAGCATGGGCTTGGGATCGAAGGAATCGACCTGCGACAGGCCACCGTTGTGGAAAATGTGGACCACCCGCTTGGCCTTGCCCTCAAAGTGGGGTGTCTTCGGGGCCGTGGGATTGATGGCCCCGTAGGCCTCTCCGCCTTGGAGCAGGGTCGAAGCCAGGCCCATGGCGCCGAAGCCCATGCCCGTCCGCTTGAGAAAATCGCGGCGGTTCAAAACAAAATCATCTGCGGTCGGTTTGTGATGACCCATGGTCTATATACTCCCTGTGCGGCGCACAGTTGATAATCGATTTCGCAATTCCGTCAGTCCACAAACATGAATTCGTTGGACATGAGAAGCACCTGGGCATACTTGCTCCACGGTGCCATGGGGGCCGGTGGTGGACCCGCAAAGTCCACCCGCGACAACCACTCGAGATTGCTGCCTGCGGGTACCTGGGCGACCATCGTTTCTGGAACGAAGAAGCGGGGATGCCAGGTGAAGGAATCGAAACTCTGATTGGCGCCACAATCCACCACCAAGTCGATGGTCTCTCCGGCTTTCACGGTCACGTTCGAAAAGTTGGTGGCAATTCCCTTGTTGAAGGCGTGGCCCTGCCACAAGACACCGGATTCGCTGGAAATTACGTAGCCGAATACGCCATCGCCCTGATCGGTGCTATGCTTCAGTTCACCTTCCAGTGAGAGCACCGTGTCATAAGGTGCCGTCCACCGACGTACCACGGCGAGGCCCGGTCCACCGGGATGTCCGCCATGGGAGCGCAAGGAAGCCCAGTCCAGTTTGGAGTCGGGAATCTCCGGGCCACCCTGCCACACGCTGCCCGTGAAGTGGGGCAAGGGCGTGAAGGACTGAAGCGTCCCGCTTTCCGTATCCACCGCGCCGTAGCCATATTGCCAACGGGGATTGGCGAACGCTTCGGGCGGCGCCGCACCATATTCGGAGACAAAACGTTTGCCCAGCTCGATTTCATGGGGCTCGGGGTCCCGCTGAAATACGGTGTGGTAGAGGGCGGCGATGCGCTCTTCGGGGGTCGCCCGCTGCGCCACCGATTCCCGTTCCGCCAGGTGTTTGGCCTGCTCGGCCAGGAAGGGACTGTTCATCAGAAAGAGGGCCTGTTGGGGCACCGTCGTATTGATACGCATGGGGGTGTGGGCGTCGGGACTCGCAAAGTCGAAGGTGCGGAAAAGGGCCGGCAAATTCTGACGCTCGATACGACCATAGATGGTGCGCCGGGTCATGAAGGGTGCCGTCGTCATTTCCTGGCCTTCGCCGCCCAGGCGCAGATCGAGGGTGCCCGCAGCCAGCAAGACGCTGTCCCGCATAACCTCGAAATCCAGGCGCTGACGATTCTGACGCCAGAGCAACTGATTCTCGGGATCGACCCCAACGCCGGGCCCGGTGGCGAGACTATCCTGCTGATAGGTGTGGGATCGCATGATCATGCGGTGGAGGTGTTTGACGGACCAGCCGCTGGCCATGAACTCACTGGCGAGAAAGTCTAACAACTCTGGATGACTCGGCGGATTGCTTCGTACCCCAAAGTCACTCGGTGTGGAAACGAGGGGCTTGCCGAAATGATGCATCCACACCCGGTTCACCATCACCCGGGCCGTGAGGGGATTGTCGTGGGTCGCGATGGCGTTGGCCAATTCCAGGCGCCCACTGCCGTCTTCAAAGGGTGCCGCGTCGGGGGATGACAGCACATCCAGGAATCGCCGCTTCACATTGTCACCCCGGTTACCGGCCTTACCCCGACGGAATACGTAGGGGTCGAAGGGCTTGGGCGCATCCACCAGGGCCATGGCCCGGTTGGGCCGTCCCGGATGGGTGCTCTCCACGCGGGCAATGGCATTGTCGCGATTGCGCATTTCATTCTGTATGGGCACTTCGCTGAGGCCCCGCACATCGCCCCGGGGAATATTGGCCGGGCTATCCGCGCCATAGAGCAGGTGCCGAATCTCATCGAGGTTGCCGTCTTCTGATGCCGTAGGCACCGTCGGTGGATTGTCCGGCTGACGGGTCGCCATCTGCGCGTGGGAGGCGAGGGTATCGGTCCAGGCTTTGTCGGCCTCGCGTATGGCTGCCGTCATTCGCGCGGTGACCTCATCCATGGTCTTGGGGGCATCGCCTTCGAAGCGTTGGGCAATACGGGGGTTGATGGCCTGGCCACCCAGTTTCTTCCCGGCGATTTCTTTCGCCAGTGGGCCCGTCTTTGCTTCGAATTCTTCGTCGGGCACGGCGCGGTAGGTGAACCACGGGGCCAACACGGGGTGGTGTTGCTCGGACAACTTCTTCAGATGATTGCGCCAGCGAATGAGCAGGTCACCTTTGAGCTTGTGCTCCTTGGCCACCACCTTCAAGTGCTTGTCTTCCATATCCCAGGCGAGATCAGCAGCTTTCAAATAGGTGCCAACTTCATCGCGCACGTGGGTCAGCAACTCAATCTGAATTTTGTCGATATAGGCCTCCCGCTCGGCTTCTTTCTTGCCCAACTCCACGAGATATTCCTGGTAGGCCGGGTCGTTGGGATCGGGATCTTCGATGAGCGGCAACTCGCCGGGCTCGACGCTGCTGCGGAACACGCCATAGAGGGCGTAGTAATCTTTTGCAGAAACCGGGTCATACTTATGATCGTGGCATCGGGCGCAGGACACCGTGAGGCCCTGCATGCCCCGGGTGACTACATCAATACGATCATCGGTTACATCATGGATGTTACCCACGAAACGACGGCCAAGGGTCACATAGCCCAATGCGGCCAAAGGACGCTTATCCTCGCCCAGCTCCATTTTGTCGGCTGCCAGCTGATGTTTCAGGAAGGTGTCGTAGGGCAGGTCTTCGTTAAAGGCGCGCACCACGTAGTCGCGGTAGGTGTGGGAAAAACCAAAGTTGCGCTCCTGCTGGAACACGTAGCCCTTCGTGTCGGCATAGCGCGCCACGTCGAGCCAGTGTCGGCCCCAGCGCTCACCGTAGTGGGGCGATGCCAAGAGATGCTCAATCACCTTGTCGAAGGCATCGGCGCTGGTATCCGCTTCGAAAGCCTGCACCTCGGCCAGTGTTGGGGCTAAGCCGGTGAGGTCCATATAGGCCCGGCGGATGAGGGTGCGCTTGTCGGCTTTGGGCGAGGGGGCCAGTTCGGCGGTCGCGAGTTTGGCCTGCACAAAGGCATCGATGGGGGACGGCGTCTCTACCGCGGGCACATCGGGATTGGCGACCTTCTGGAAGGCCCAATGGGTGGCTTTGGCACCGGCGACCCGGTCTTCCCAGGGTGTCGCGGCGGTGGTGGCCAGGTTGGCGTCCCCTTCGGGCCAGGGTGCGCCCATCTTTACCCATTCGGTGAGGGCATCGATCTGCTCCTGGGGTAACTTGGCGTCGGGCGGCATCTTGGTGTGCTGGGCATAGCCGATGACACCCAGGATGCGGCTTTGGAGGGCCTGGTCGCCCTCGCGTAATACCGGACCACCTTCGCCCCCCTGCAGCATGGCCGCCCGGGAATCAAGACGGAGCCCTGTTTTCTGCGTTTCGGGGCCATGGCACTGGTAACAGCGGCTCGCCAACACCGGGCGCACGTGGGTTTCAAAGTAGTCGAGGGCCTCTGGCGTGGGGCCTTCTGCGGAGGCCACAGGCGACCAGGACAGGAGGCTCAATCCACCGGCCACGACAAGGCCACCGAATCGTCTGGAAGGATTCAAAAACATGCGAGATACTACTCCTACGTTATGTTATTTAGTATCCCCGACGTTCCAAAAAAGTTTCAAGCTCACCAAGGAAACTTTTAACCATTTGGAACAAAAGAACTTAGAGCCCCGGCCACCGCTGAGACACTTGCATAGGGATGGTCCGCGCATCCACGACGTATTCACCGCCAGCCTGGATAAGGGTGGGGTGCCCCGACGTCTTTCTGCCTCGAAGTCTACCACATACGCGGGGCAAAAGCATCTGTCCAGGGGGTTCCAACGCCCCGTTTAATCGGCCTTCCGCAACACGTTGAGACCGAGCACCCCAAGCACCTGGGTAAAGGCCGAAGACCCGGCCACCAACTCATTATAGAATTCCGTAACACCGGGCCCACGACCAATATCGTGGAAGGCAATCAGCCCTCCCGGAACGACAAAGGGCTCCCAGCATTCAAAGTCTTCCCTGGAGGCCTCATAGGAGTGGTCCCCATCGATAAACAAGAGTCGAATGGGCTGGTCCCACGTCGCCGATGCCTCGCGAGAACTCGCCACAATCGGGCGCACATAGTCCGAGAGCCCCTGTGCTTCGATATTCCGTTTAAACACGTTGAACGTCGTTCCCTCCGTCTCGATCTCTTTCGTCGCACATTCGGCGCCCTCCTGGTGCTCTGGCGACCCCTCGAAATGGTCAATGGCGTACACCGGCTCCCGGTTGGCCCGCTTGCTTCCCAGCGCGAGGTAGCACGTCGATCTTCCCTTGAAACTACCGATTTCGACGATGGCACCCACTCCGGGACCGTCACTCGCCATTTTCGTCAGGGTGAAGCCCTGTATTTCAAGCAGATACCCCTCCACCGACGTCAACAGGCTGGCGTCATCCAGGAAAGTTGCAATGGCCTTTAAATTACACTTCAGCGCGTCATAGTCCATTTCGTCGTCTATCCTCTGCAGGGAATCCCGCCTGTGTCGTTTCAATACGCTGCGACTTTCAATGTACAATCGACGTACAATCGATGATGCACCTGAAACAATGCTATGGTACCCTCTCGTATTGCAAGCCGGGTACGCAAATAGTGATGCCTGGTGCGAACCTTTGATCGAATAAGCAAGGGCGGTGCAGACCACCTCCCAAAGTCAAAAGGAGAGACCCCGTGAAAGTTGGGATGAATTTGTTGCTGTGGACCGGTAGCGCCGACGAAAGCCACCTCGGTCTGTTGGAAGATATTAAGGGCTGGGGCTTCGACGGGGTCGAGTTCCCCATGTTTGACCCCAAGGGCTCGCCCTGGGAAATCCTGGCGGCCAAGTGCGACGAACTCGGTCTGGGCCGTACTGCGGTGACCGTCATGCCCGAAGGGGCCAACCTCATTGGGGAAGAAGCCGGGGAGCGCCAGGCCGCGGTAGACCACCTGAAAGCCTGTATTGACACCTGCGTCGTATTGGGTTCCGAAACCCTCCTCGGGCCCCTCTACAGCCCCGTGGGCCGACTGGTTGGTCGGGGTCCCGTACCGGAAGAATTTGACCGGGCCGTGGCCGGATTCAAGGAAGTGGGCGCCTATGCCACCGAGAAGGGCGTGACCCTTTCGATTGAGCCCCTGAACCGCTTCGAAACCTATTTCCTCAATACTCAGGTCGATGCGGCCAAGCTGGTGAAGGCCATCGACGTGCCTGCGGTGGGGGAAATGTTTGATACCTTCCACGCCAACATCGAAGAAAAGGGACTCGCCGAAGCCGTCAAGGCCGGAGGCGACTGCATCAACCACGTGCACATCTCGGCCAACGACCGCTCCACGCCGGGCGACGACCACATCGACTACGACACCTCCTTCAAGGCCCTCAAAGAAATCGGCTACGACGGCTGGCTGGTCATTGAAGCCTTCGGCTCCTGGATTCCCGACCTCGCCGGTGCCACCTGCATCTGGCGCACCATGGCCCCCAGCGAAGAATACCTCGCGGTGAATGGGCTGAAGCTGATCAAGGACAAATGGGGCGCGTAGACGGGGCGTTTCAAAATAGACGCAATTGCATCGCCCGCCGCACGCACAGTCGGCGGGCGTTTTTGTACAATGAAGATTTAGGGGTAGCAAAGATATGAAAAGAACATTGGGCACGTTCGCAGGGATAGTGATCGCTGCACTCACAACGGCGGGCTGCCGCCAAGAACCCGTTGA
>JAUIMA010000399.1 GCA_030432675.1 Candidatus Hydrogenedentota bacterium
CTCCTCTTCCACAGCAATTCGGTCATAATACAGACCGGATTCGATTGACATGCTCATATGCTGAGTCTCCTCATTCCACCGATACAGACGCGGGGGGTGAGCATGTATTCAAAATACTTCTGTAGAAAATTGTACCATCTTGGCACAAGGGTTTAAAGTGTGAATTCTACACCAGGACGGCACCCGGGAATGGGCGCTTCCTTGCCAACACCACAAGAGCACCATGCAGTCGCTTTACCGCGAATCCTTCTGGTACACTTGAAAAGGAGATGGTGGCGAATGCAACACAATCGAACGGCCTGGACTTCCCAGGAATACAGTTTGGAGATCCTATGCAACGCAAATCCAGCAGATCTGAATTCTTTGCGCTTTTCACGTTCCTCGCCGTCCTGGTGCTATTGTTGACCAATGGGTTCGCCCCGCGAATTCATGCGCAGGGAGACGAAGTCGACCTCTATCCCCGGATTGAACCCATCGGAGAGGTACTCTCTAAAATCTTAAATGAGTACGTCGAAGATGCCGATTTGGATCAGGTCGTGGAAGGGGCCATATTCGGCATGATGGGGGCCTTGGGCGGGCACAACAGCTATATTCCGGTCGAAGTGCTGACGGAAATGCGCGAAGATACCCGCGGCGAGTTTGAGGGTATTGGCGTCTCCATCCGTGAGGAAGGAAAAGAGGTCGTCATCTACATGCCGATCGAAGGTGCTCCGGCCGCTGAAGCAGGTTTGCTTGCCGGAGACGTAATTTACGCCGTCGACGATGAAACGACCGCGAGCATGTGGGAAGCCAACGAAGATAACCCGGCCTTCAAAATTGTGAATGCCGTCGCGGACCGAATTCGTGGAGAGCGGGGGACTTCCGTCAAAATAACGGTATCCCGCAGTATCGGCGGCACCCTCCAGAATATGGATTTCATGGTAAAACGCGCCAAGGTACCTTTGGAGAGCATAAAAGAAGCCCGTATCCTACCGGGCGACATTGGCTATATCCGCATTCGCGATTTTAAAGACAACACCGCCAAGGACATGCGTAAGCGTATTGTCGAGTTTAAGGAAGAAGGCATGAAAGCCTTCGTGCTGGATCTTCGCTGGAATCCCGGTGGCTTATTGAGCGCCAGTCGCGAAGTATGCGACCTTTTCCTCCCGAAAAAGTCCCTGGTAACGTACACCAAAGGCCGTCCGCGTTCCGATGGCTCCGACAATCCGGAGAATATGGAGCTCTATACGGACCACACGCCGGTGCTTCCCCTCGACTTTCCCATGGCCGTGCTCGTGAATGGTGATACGGCAAGCTCTGCCGAAATCGTCACCGGTGCCCTCCAGTTTCATAAGCGGGCCATCGTCATCGGCGAGAAGACCTTCGGCAAAGGAAGTGTTCAGACGATCATCCCCCTGAAACGGCCGAAAGACACCGCACTCCGTCTCACAACCGCGCTGTACTACACGCCGGCGGACGTCACGATTGACCACCAGGGCATTCTCCCGGATGTGGAAGTGGTTATGGACCGAGGCGATGTCAATGCGTTGATTAATCAGATGTTCCGTTCTTACGAGAAAGACCCGTCGAAGCGCAACAAACAAAATCATGGTACCGCTTCCGGCAATGTCGTTACCGAGGTCAACCGGGAAGACGAAGACAAAGAAGAGGCCCTTCTTGCCGAAGTGGCTGCCTATTACGGAGAAGATGTGTCTAACATTCTCCGTGAGCGGGTCAGCCTGAAGGAACGGGACGAAAAGACTGTCGAAGATCTCCCGTTGCTTCGCGCCGTGGAACTTATTCAGGAGAGTTCCGACTGGCCGGCAACCTTCAAGAAATACCACAGGGATGTGAGCGAAACCCAGATGGCAGCGAGCGACCTGGACGGCGAAGAAGACCATGCGACCGATGCCGTTGTGTCAGCAGCGCAGGAGCCCTGAGCCTAACCCCCTATACCCCTTAACAAGCCCTTGCGGCGCTATCGTATTCCACGATGGCGCCGTTATTTACTACGCACTACCCACAGGAGTTTTTATGCGAAGCGATGGCCGCAGCTCGGATACCCTTCGTCCCGTTACCTTTCAACGTCATTTCACGCGCCATGCCGCTGGCTCTGTGCTCGTGTCCTTTGGTGACACCAAAGTAATCTGTACGGCTTGCCTGGAGTCGCGCGTCCCCCCGTGGTTGCGCGATAGCGGCAAAGGCTGGGTTACCGCGGAATACGCCATGCTGCCCGGGGCCACCCACGAGCGCATTCGCCGGGATGCCAACAAGAAGGGCCGCGCCCTCGAAATCAGTCGTCTGATTGGACGGTCGTTACGAGCCGTCGTCGACCTCGAGAAACTCGATGAGCAGATGATTACTCTCGACTGCGATGTCATCCAGGCCGATGGGGGCACACGCACCGCCGCTATTTCAGGTGCCTATGTCGCCCTGCACGATGCGGTGAGCCAGTTGATTTCTGATGGTACCATTGCGGAGTCTCCCTTGCGGGAGGAGTGCGCTGCCGTGAGTGTGGGCGTGGTCGGGGAAGAAGTATTGCTCGACCTATGCTACGAAGAAGACGTGGTTGCCGAAGTAGACATGAACGTCGTGATGAATGGGGAGCGTCAGTTCATCGAGATCCAAGGCTGTGCAGAGGGGCAGCCTTTTGATCGCGCCCAGATGGACGCCATGTTGGCCCATGCGGAAACCGGCATTGCACACATTATTGCCGCCCAGAAGGACGCCCTCGCACATGGCTGAAGTACTGCTGATTGGTTCGGGAAACCGAGACAAGGCCCGTGAGTTGGCCACCTTGCTGGAAGGGCTACCCTGGGAAGTAGGGTGCCTTAAGGATTTTCCGGATGTGGAAGAGCCCGAGGAAGATGGGGACACCTTTGAAGTGAACGCCCTGAAGAAGGCCCGCTTTTATGGCGCGCACTTTGGGGTGGCCTGTGTTGCCGATGACTCCGGACTTGCCGTCGATTTTCTCGATGGTGCACCGGGGGTCTATTCCGCACGCTATGCCGGTGAGTCCTGCAGCTACGAGGCCAACAACAAAAAACTGCTCCATGCCCTTGCGGGCCTTCCCTGGCATGAGCGGACCGCGCACTTTTGCTGTTGTGCCGCCTTCGTCCCACGGGATGGCGCGAGCGAGCACCTGGAAATTGGACGCTGCGAAGGGCACATTGCCGTTGCACCGACCGGTGCGGGCGGCTTTGGCTATGACCCCCTGTTCGTTCCCAACGGGGAAGAACGGAGCTTCGCTGAAATGCGACCGGAAGAGAAGCATGCTATCAGTCACCGCGGTCGGGCTTTCGCCCAGCTCCGCCAGTTTCTGGAGTCGTATCATGAGAGTGGGTGATCCCCGTCAACCGGAATCTATCGAAACCGCGGTAACCACCATTCGGAACGGCGGCATTGTGGCCTATCCGACGGAAACCGTTTATGGGCTTGCCGTAGACCCCTATAATCTGCACGCCCTCGATCTGCTGTTTTCGGCGAAAGGTCGGGATCGGGAGAAAGCCATCTTGCTGATCGTGGCCGATCAGAGCCAATTGGGTACGGTGGCGACCAGCGTCTCTCCCCGTGCACAGGCACTTATTGACGCGTTCTGGCCCGGCCCCCTTTCCATCCTTTTTCCCAAGCACCCCGACCTGCCCGAAGCCCTGGCACCGGGCCTCGATAAGATTTGTGTGCGTTGCCCGGGTGCCGAGGTGGCCCGTCAGCTGTGCGCGGCTTTCGGGGGAGCGATCACCTCCACGTCTGCGAACGCCAGTGGGGAAGCGCCGATTGCCCGCCTGGCCGATCTGCATCTGCCCCATATTGCGCTCGGTCTGGATGGCGGTGTCCTGGCACCGTCGCCTCCGTCGACAATCGTGGATGCCGAAACGGGCGAGGTACTCCGCGAAGGGAGCATCACCCGGGCGCAAATTTCCGTAGTTCTTGACAGCCTGAATCCCTGATCCGCGCCTGATTACTTGTGCTCACGCCCCTGAACTCCCTACAATACCCCTGTTGAAACGAAGTACAACCTACGGAATTTTTTCCCATGAATCTCGCATTCGGATGTGATCACGCCGGTTATGAAGACCCTGCACCCCACTACGCCCCGGCCCTGATCGAGTACCTGGAGTCCCTGGGACATTCTGTAGAACACGTCGGCACCTACGGCCAGGGTTCGGTGGATTACCCCGATTTCGCCGAAAAGGTGGCCCGCGCCGTGTTAGACCAGACGGCTGAGTTGGGTATATTGCTCTGTGGTACCGGCATGGGAATCAGTATTGCCGCCAATCGCCATCAGGGTATCCGTGCCGCGGCCTGCGTTACGGAGGAGATGGTGCGATTGGCCCGCAATCACAACAATGCGAATATCCTTTGTATCGGACGACGTATTTCGTCTATTGATGAGTGCAAACACCTGATCGACATTTTTCTCAGCACGGAATTCAGCGGCGGTGAACGCCATGTGCGGCGTATCGACAAGATGGACCTCCTCGGACAGACTGCCCGCACCTCTTCCTAGTCCTGTCGAAACGATCCGACACCCCGCCTCACTATGTGCCCTGACCGCAGGAGAAGTATCCCAATGAGCGCCCTTACGCCCCTGGAAATCGTCGAAGCCCTGGACCGCCATATCGTTGGCCAACAGGAAGCAAAGAAGAAAGTCGCCATCGCCTTACGTAACCGCTGGCGGAGACAGCAACTGCCTGAGGCACTTCGAGAAGAGATCGCACCCAAAAACATTATCATGATCGGGCCAACGGGCGTCGGAAAGACCGAAGTTGCCCGGCGCCTCTCCAAACTTGCAGAAGCCCCCTTCGTAAAGGTCGAGGCCTCGAAGTTTACCGAGGTAGGTTACGTGGGGCGGGACTGTGAGTCGATGATCCGCGAGCTGACTGAGGTGGGTATTAAGCTCGTCAAAGAGGAGATGCAACGGGAAGTGCAGGGCGAAGCCGCCGCGCAGGCGGAAGAAAAACTGCTCGACCTGTTGCTGCCGCCACAACCCAGCAGCGGTCCGGAAAAAATCTTTCGGCCAGGAGACCCCCAGAGCGGAGACGAGGGGCCCGCTAAAAATCTGGACCAGGACCCCTCCACGCGCACCCGTGAAATCCTCCTGAAAAAACTTCGGGCAGGCGATCTGGATAAACGGGAGGTGGAAGTTCGGGTGAAGGACACCGGTAACAGCTCCGTCATGCAGGTCTTTGGCGCCAACGGCATGGAAGAGATGGGGGTCAATCTCCAGGAGATGATGGGGCGCATGATGCCGCAGAAATCCAAAGTCCGAAAAGTAACGGTTGCGGAAGCCCGCGGCATTCTGGAACAGGAAGCCGTCCAGGAGCTCATCGACATGGACAGCGTGACACCGCTGGCCATTGATCGGGTTGAAAATTCCGGCATTGTCTTCCTCGACGAAATCGACAAGATTGCCGGGCGTGGCCAACAGGGCCAGGGGCCCGATGTATCGCGTGAAGGCGTCCAGCGCGATATTCTTCCTATCGTCGAAGGCAGCACGGTCAATACCAAGTATGGACCCGTGCGCACAGACCACATCCTGTTTATTGCGGCAGGCGCATTCCACATCGCCAAGGTGTCCGACTTGATTCCCGAGTTACAAGGTCGCTTTCCCATCCGGGTCGAACTCGACAACCTCGGTGCAACGGACTTCGGGCGAATTTTGCGGGAACCCGAGTGCTCTCTCATTACCCAATATATCAGCATGCTCGAAACCGAGGGGGTCACCCTGGAGTTTGAAGACGCTGCCATCGACGCCATCGCTGAGTTCTGTCAGCGGGTGAATGATGAAAGTGAGAACATCGGAGCGCGACGCCTCCACACTCTGATGGAAAATCTATTGGAGGAAATCTCCTTCGAAGCACCCAACCGACCGGGCGAGACCATTCGTGTGGATGTGGCGATGGTCAACGAACGCCTGGCCTCCAAAGTAGAAGACCAGGACCTCTCCAAGTACATACTCTAAGGGGTGCCAATACGGAACGACCTGGGAGCGCAGGTGCCATGATCAACTTCGATGTATTGT
>JAUIMA010000400.1 GCA_030432675.1 Candidatus Hydrogenedentota bacterium
CCCGATGGCAGACGTCCGCCCTTGAAAAATCGGGGCATCGATACGGGCATGGGTCTTGAGCGCCTCGCCGCCTTGTTGCAAAAAAAGGAAACCGTCTTCGACACCGACGGCATCTTCCCCATCATCGAAGCGACGGAAGCCCTGACCGAAGTGGCCTACACCGACAACCCCGTGCCCTATCGTGTCATCGCCGATCATGCCCGCTCCCTGTGTTTCATGATTACCGACGGCATTCTGCCCGGTAACGGTGGACGGGGTTATGTGTTGCGTCGCCTCCTTCGGCGTGCCGCGCGTTTCGGGCGGGACCTGGGCCTGGACCAACCCTTCCTGTACAAGATTGCCCCCAAGGTGATTGAGCTCATGGGCCATCAGTACCCGGAACTCGTGGAGAAACGCCTCCAGATCGAAAAAACGATTCGGGCGGAAGAAGAGTCTTTTGGTAAGACCCTGAACCGGGGCATGATTCAACTCGACAAGATGTTTCCCGTGGACACGGATACGACGATGAATGGCTATGACGCCGGTCAGAATGTCTTTACCCTGTCGGACACCTATGGCTTCCCTGCCGACATCTCCATCGACATCCTGGAAGAACGGGGCTACCCCTACGACCAGGCCGGTTTCGACGATGCCATGAAGGAGCAGAAGGAACGGGGTGGATTCGTGGGCAGTGGGCAAGAGGCTATCGCGCCCGTCTACAGCCAGGTCCACGAAGCCTGCGGTGACACCGATTTCAAAGGCTACGACACCACGGAGTGCAAGGCGACCATCAAGGCCATTATTCACGACGGCGCTTCCGTCGAGTCGCTGACCGAGGGACAGGAAGGCGAGGTCATTCTGGACCAGACGCCCTTCTACGCCGAATCGGGTGGCCAGGTCGGTGACACGGGCGTGCTCGACAGCGTGGACGGCAATGGCGCGGTAACGGACGTCAAGAAAGTCTTCGGCACCCTGTTTTGTCACGTTGTGACGGTTCGCAATGGCGTGCTCAAGGTGGGTGACAACGTGGAGGCTTCGGCCAACGAGCTGAATCGTCGCCAGATTGAGAACCACCACACAGCGACCCACCTCCTCCAGTCCGCCCTGCAAAATATCATTGGCGAGCACGTACACCAGGCCGGTTCGATGGTCTCCCCCGACCGCCTGCGCTTCGATTTCACCCATTTCGAGGGTATTGATACCGATTCGCTGGAGAAGATTGAGCGCCTGGTCAACGATTACATCCGCCGCGACGAGCCCGTCGTGATTGAGAGCAAGTCCCAGGAAGAAGCCCGCGCCGCCGGGGCTATGGCCCTCTTCGGCGAAAAGTATGGCGATATTGTCCGTGTCGTGAGCGTGGGTGATTTCTCCATGGAACTCTGCGGTGGTACCCACGTGCCCCGCACGGGTGTCATTGGCTACTGCAAAATTGTCAACGAAGCGTCTATCGCCTCCGGCGTGCGCCGTATTGAAGCCATCTGCGGTGAGCCCAGCGTGGAAACCATCCAGATGCAGGGCCGCCAGCTCAACAATACGGCCCAGCTGTTGAAGACGAGCCTCGACTCCGTCGAAGACCGGGTAAAGACCCTCTTGGAAGAGAATCGCAAACTCGCCAAGGAAGTGGAAAAGTGGAAGGCAGCGGCGGCGGCGAGCAACATTAGTGACCTGATGGATCAGGCCCAAGAGGTGAACGGCATCCAGGTCATCGCGGCCAGCGTAGACGGTCAGGACGGCAAAGGCCTGAAGACCCTCATCGAGAAAATGCGCGACAAGCTGGGCTCGGGCGTTATTGTCCTCGGTAGTCCGAGTGACGGCAAGGTGGCCCTCAATGTCTGCGTCACCAACGACCTGATTAAGCAGATTAAGGCGGGTGACATCGTCAAGCAGGTCGCCCCCATCGTGGGTGGCGGCGGTGGCGGTAAACCCGATATGGCCCAGGCAGGCGGCAAGAATCCGGAAAAACTGCCGGAAGCGCTCGCCCAGGTGCCCACCATTGTGCAGGGATTGTTGTAAGCGAAGGACCAAGGACCAAGAGGACGAAAACGACCTAAAGGACAAGGGAGATTGGGCGAGCGATGTTTGCCTAAGGGGTTTCCAGGGCCCCGCAGTCACCGCGAAGTATCTCAATCCAATCTCGTGTTTTCATTTCGAGCTGTCCTTTACGTCCTTTGAGTCGTATATGTCCTTTCCAGACATAGCGGGGCCGTGCCCCATACCAAGGAGGTTACCCCAACATGTTTTCACCGGCCAGCAAGCTGCTCCTCACCTTCGCCCTCCTCTTCCCCGTGGTGGCCGCCGCCGACCTCTGCGCCCACCGGGGCGACGTTGCGGCAGCCCCGGAAAACACGATCCCGGCCTTTGCGTCGGCGGTCAAAAAAGGCGTGCCCCAGATTGAGTTTGACGTCAACCTCAGTAAGGATGGCCACCTGGTCGTCATGCACGATGCCACTATCGACCGAACCACCAACGGCAAAGGCAAGGTGACGGACTTCACCCTGGCAGAACTCAAAGCTCTCGACGCGGGCAGTTGGTTTGACCCCAAGTTCAAAGACACCCGAATCCCCACCCTCCGCGAGACGCTGGAAGCCATTCCGGAAAACATCCTCTGTAACGTCCACCTCAAAAACGATGCGGAAGTGGCGGTAAAATCGGCCCAGTTGATCGCCGAGATGGGCCGGCTGGAGCAGTGTTTCCTCGCCACCACCCTCGAAAACGTGGCAGCCGCCCGGGAAGTCGTACCCAACATTAAGTCGTGCAACATGACCCGCCAGGCCGGAAACCGTGCCGCCTACATCGACGACACCATCAAGCATGGCTGTGAATTCATCCAGCTCCACCAGCGCGATGGCCACGAGAACCTGCTCGCCGAAGTGAAAAAGCTGAAAGCCAATGGCGTCACCGTAAACTGGTTCGGTGCCAACGATGCGCCCTTGATACAATTGCTCCATGACGCGGGCGTCGATTACATTTTAACCGACAAACTCGACCTGGCGCAGAAGACCCTCGGGAAGGCTGGCGAGTAATATCCTGGGGACCGTAAGGCGGTCCATGACCCGCGATGGGACGTATGGGTCTCATGGGTCGTATGACTTCTGCGAAACCATAGGATTCGTGCCTGTCGTTTCGGTCGTTTTCGTCCTTTTGGTCCTGGTGACCATCACGAGTTAACACACAGAAAGGGACATCCCATGCCCTATCCTCAGTTTGACAGACACGCGCTCCATATCAAGCCCCTCAGCGAGCGCAAAGACAAGGTCTACATCGAAAAAGACCACGTGACTCCCGACACGCCCCCAGCGGCCTTTGACGACAAGTCTCAAAACGTCATCAACGAGACCATCGACCGCCTCGTCGCTGCACGGGAAGCGGGCAAGTCGCGCATGCTCACCTTCGGCGCCCACGCCATCAAGAATGGCCTGGCCCCCGTCTTCATCAAGCTCATCGAAGACGGCTGGGTCACCCACCTGGCCACCAATGGGGCAGGCATCATCCACGATTGGGAATTTGCGTACCAGGGACACAGCAGTGAAGACGTCCGCACCAACGTGGACCGGGGCGAGTTTGGCACCTGGCAGGAAACGGGCTTTTACCTGAACCTCGCCATCGTCGTTGGCGCCTATGAAGGCCTGGGCTACGGCGAATCGGTCGGTGCCCTCGTCGAAAACGAAGGGCTCACCATCCCGTCTGCCGACGAACTCACGAAAAAGATTCAGCTGGCGGCCGACCAGGATTACGGAGAAGCCGCTGCGGCCGCCTGCGACCTGCTCAATGTGGTGAAGCGTTTCAAACTCGAGTCCGGCTTCATGGAAGTGAAGCACCCCTTCAAGCAATTCGGATTGCAGGGTGCGGCCTATCGCCTGGGCGTCCCCTTTACGAGCCATCCCATGATTGGGCACGACATCATCTACGTCCATCCCATGAACCAGGGCGCGAGCATTGGCCGCACCGCCGAGCGCGACTTTCTTTCCTTCGCCAAGAATGTGGCCAACCTCGACGGCGGCGTCTACATGAGCATCGGCTCGGCCGTCATGTCCCCCATGGTCTTCGAAAAATCCCTGTCCATGTCTCAGAATCTGGCCATCCAACAGGGCACCCACATCGACAAACACTACATGGTCATCGTCGACCTCCAGGAATCCCACTGGGACTGGACCCAGGGCGAGCCCCCCATGGACAACCCGGATTACTACCTCCGCTACAACAAGAGCTTCAACCGCATGGGCGGCGAAATGCGCTATGTCACGGCGGACAACCGGGACTTCCTCCTCGCCATCGCGCAGGGACTGGACAAACGGGGATAGCCTTACTCCGATCAAAAACCATTGCGGCCCCGGTCATGCCTTCCATGACGGGGCCGTTTTTGTTTACTTGGTGACCCAATTCCGGGGAAGGCATGATAGTAAAGACAACTCCCTGGAGTGCGGCAGCTTGCTGCCGCTTTTCCCTTGGGAGCTTGCTCCCCGGCCCTGGAGGCCCTTGAGTGGCCGTGCACAACAGCCTATGACGTGAGCAAGCTCACTCTGAAAAAGCGTAAGCAAGCTTACGCACTCCAAAGGGTCCACCAATTTGTTTGGGGCGAAGGGGAATCGGAGGAAGGTGTTTACGTTGTTCAAGCCAATCAATGCCGGACGTCCCGCCAGAAGCCAGCGCACAGTCCGAGTATCGGAGCGGTATTCACGCCAAGTATTGAGGAACAGCCCCGCACCCAACTACATCCCTTCCAGCGTACCCTCGACCGCGTCGTGGAGCAGGTAGCCCGCCTCATTGAGCGGAAAGGGTGCGTTCCATCGGTCTCCCGGTCGGAGAGACGCCACGTGCCCGTCCATGTACAACACGTTCAGGCGGCCTTTGGAATGATAGACCTGTTCTGACGACTCGAATAGCTCTTCGTGAAGCACCACGATTCGCGCCTGCTCCATAGAACTTGCCGCGGGATTACCGATTTCGTCTACATAATAGCGCTCCACCCCCTCTCGCAATATGGGGATCTCGGAACCCCGCGGTAACACAATATCCGTTCCCGTCGCGTAGGTCATTTCCCACATTTCCGATGATGAGTCAATCTCTCCCGAGCGCATCCTTGCCGTCTGCGCAAGGATGGCCTGTCGAAAACGATTCGTGTGGGTGGGCGAATCGTAGGGCGTTATGACGGGTATTCCCTGGTCCTTCACAAAGGGGGATCGATGATCTTCTGGCTCACGCGGCCGATAGTGGACTGCCGTCTGAAATAATTTCTCGGAAAAGGCCCAACCATAGTAATAGTAGGGCTTGGCCAAAACTTCGCAGGGCTCCACCTCGCCATTATTGCTGAAACCCTTCACCGCCTCCCACCGGGGATTGGTGGTCTTCCCCCCATCCCAGACTTCCACGGCCGTTTTTCCCAGGGGGTAGGCCGGGCACACGAGTAAGTCCATGTCCGCCATATAGTCCGGATAGACTTCTGACAAATCGAGGGCCCCGCTCCAAGGCTGAACCGTGCCACGGCAGTCCAGTCCCTTGACGTGTGGATATAATTCGCCGCGAGATTCGTCGGCATACATGTTGAGTGCCTGTCCGATCTCCTTCAGATTTGATTGGCAGACCCGTAACGTGGAAGCGCCCAGGGTGCGGTTAAACTCACCGATGGCAATTAGCCCCAATGCAACGAGGAGGGCCATCACCACCAGAAACTCCACCCGGTTCAACCGCTCGAGAAGGGAACGAGATCGCACATCATCCAGTGCCTGCACCTCACTGATGGCGACAGGCCCCATGCCCCGGACGCCTCCTAGCCTACATTGCGGACGAGTCCGCCCCTTCAGTATGCCACCGACAACCGCTCCCGACAAGAACCACTTCGCCTTTCCTGCCGCCATCACCGAAAACACAAGAAAATGGCCAGGTGATAGATTATATCTACCACCTGACCATTTAAAAGATAATCGGTGTACGCGTCAGCCGGGGCTGAAGGATAATCGTCGAGCGCATGACGTGTTCAAGTGCTCAATACTAC